>CAIYXE010000781.1 GCA_903930095.1 uncultured Hyphomicrobiales bacterium | reverse complement strand
GCCGCCTCGGCGGGCCAAGATGGCGAAACGGATGCCTTCCTCGCGGTGCTCGACAGGCTTGACCTGCTGACCTCCTTCGGTGACAGCACGCTGCAGCAGGTCGTGATTGCGCCCAGCAACAAGGCGATCGAGAAATATCTCACCGATCATCCCGCGCTGGCGCTGGAATGGAGCGGCGTGCAGGCCAACCGCTGGTGGGCCGACTGGATCGACGCCCGCATCCGCAACATCGAACCTGCAGCATCCACCAATCCTGCCATGCTTGCGGGCCTGAAGAAGGTGCTCACACCCAAGGAACGCTATTACCAGTGCGCCGATGGCCTGCTCATCGTGACCGATGACTACAAGCGCTCGGAAACGCTGGCGGGCTCACTCAGGCAGATGGCCCCCGCCTGAGGCTGACACCCTTCAGGTAAACCCGCTGCACGCCCCCGGCGCGCGGCGGGTTTGCTGCATTGACTCGATGAGACCTGACGGTTACTCCCGGCCCCATGTCAGCGGGAAAGGCACCGGAAGGCACATGATCGTTCTCTGGGTCGCCCTCGGCGGCGGCATCGGCGCCGTGGCGCGCCATGGCGTCAATGTCTGGTCGGGCAGGGCATTCGGCGCCGCGTTTCCCTGGCACACGCTGATCGTGAATGTATCGGGCTGCCTCGTCATGGGCCTTCTCACGGGGCTGATGGCACTGAAGCTGAACCTCGGGCCGGAGGCGCGCGCCTTCCTCACCACCGGCATCCTCGGCGGTTTCACCACCTTTTCGGCCTTCGCGCTGGATGTCGCGCTGCTGGCGGAGCGGAAGGCCTATCTCGCGGCGGGCAGCTATGCGGCAGCCTCGGTGCTGCTCTCGCTTATGGCCGTCTTCGCGGGCCTTCACCTGGCCCGCGCCGTGTTCTCATGAGTGAGGTCAAGCGCCACGTGGTGACGGCGGATGAAGCCGGCATGCGGCTTGACCGCTGGTTCAAGGTGCATTTCCCGCAGGTGACCTTCGCCTATCTCAACAAGCTCACCCGCACCGGCCAGGTGCGCGTGGCGGGCGCGCGGGCCAAGACCAGCACCAGGCTCGAGGCCGAGCAGGAGATCCGCGTGCCGCCCTTGGCCTTCGACACCCGCCCCGCCGACCTGCCGAAAGAGGACGTGAAGCCCCTGACCCCGCAGGAGCGCCGCCTGTTCGACTCGATGGTCCTCCACGAGGACCGTGACATCTTCGTGCTGAACAAGCCCGCAGGCCTCGCCGTGCAGGGCGGCTCCAAAACCCATTACCACCTTGACGGGCTGCTGATGGGGCTCGGCGCCGAACGCGGAGAGCGGCCATTGCTCGTCCACCGCCTCGACCGTGATACCTCCGGCATCATCGTCATCGCCAAACGCCGCGCCATTGCCGCAGCACTGGGCAAGCTCTTCGCGACCCGCGCGGTGAAGAAGACCTACTGGGCCATGGTCAAGGGCGTGCCGAAGCCCGCGCAGGGCCGCATCGAGGTCGCCCTCATCAAGGCCAAGGGACCCGAAGGCGACCGCATGCGCGCCTCTCAGCCGGGTGAGGAGGAGGATGAGCAGCGCGCCGTCACCTTCTATTCGGTGCTCGACAAGGCCCCGCCTGTCACCTCCTGGGTCTCCTTGAAACCCGTCACCGGCCGCCAGCACCAGCTCCGCGCCCACATGGCCCATATCGGAACCCCCATCATGGGCGACGAGAAATACGGCGGCCTCGCCAACATGCCGGATGGCATGGATGAGAAACTCCACCTGCACGCCCGCCGCATCGTCTTCCCGCATCCGCGTGAGGGCGTGATCGACATCTCGGCCCCGCTTCCGGACCACATGCTGCGGAGCTTCGCCATGTTCGGCTTCGACCCCAACCGCTTCGAGGAGGAGCAGGCCTGATGAGCCTCCGCCGCCGCTTCTACAAGGACGTGACCGTCACAGACGATCTCGGCATCGCATTGGATGGGCGCGCCGTGAAGACGCCACTGAAAGCCTCCCTTCACCTGCCCACCCGTGCGCTCGCCGAAGCCGTCGCCGCCGAATGGGATGCGCAGGGCGAGAAGATCGATGCGGCTTCCATGCTGTTCACCAAGCTCGCCAACACGGCAATCGACCGCGTGGCGCCTGACCGCCAGCGCATCGAGGCGGAGGTGCTGGATTATGCCAACAGCGACCTCGTCTGCTACCGCGCCAGCCACCCGCCGCAGCTGGTGGAGCGCCATGCCGCCTTCTGGAACCCGGTGGTCGACTGGGCCCGCACCGCGCTCGATGCGCCCTTCGAGGTGACGGTGGGGGTGATCCACAAGCCGCAGCCCGGGGCAGCACTTTCCGCGCATGCACTGGCGCTTCGCAGCCTCAACGAATTCCAGCTGGCCGCCTACCATTCCCTGATGACGCTCACCGGCTCGGCCCTCATCGCCATGATGCTGGCTTGCAACGCCACCGACCCCGAAGCCGCCTGGCACGCGGCCCATGTCGACGAGGATTACCAGGTTGAGCACTGGGGACAGGACGCCGAAGCCCAGGCGAGGCGGGCCTTGCGCTATCAGGAGTTCATGGCTTGCTGCCGGTTCATGACGCTGGCGCAGGTCACAGACAAATCTCACCATGAACCATAACCCTCCCCACGAGGGGCAGTGGAACCGTGATGCAGGCTATTGATCGCGAGACGCTCCAGCAAATGCCGGGACTAAACACCTAGCGCATGATCCGGCCACCGCCGGCTCCGTTAGGCGCAGCGCTGGCTCCGCCGCGCTTCATGAAGACGCGGACCAGAATGTGATCAGCAAGGTGAGGAGCGCCGACCAAGGCCACCTCCCTATAAAGGCGCATGTTTGGCGTGCCGCTGATGTCAAAGTCTGGCGTTGCGTCTGTCTTTCCCCTTGCCACCCCCAATGGTGTGACAAGCGGCATAATGCTCTTTCGGTGCGACCGAAAATGTGATTGTCGCCTTAGATTATCGTTAAATCATCACCCGAACGGGACCTAGCCACCCGCAGCCTAGTCGTTGTCGGTGATGGTCACCACCGTTGTTGCTGTTCTGCCCAGGGCCCATCCGATTGAGGGCTTAGACAGGGTCACCGTGAAGGTTTCGTCGCCCTCCTTTTTCCTGTCGTTGGTGATCGAGATGGTGATCGTCGCCGTCGCCTGCCCCTTCCTGAATCTCACGGTGCTTGACGTCCCGCGGTAGTCGGCCCTGTTGAGGGCGGTGCCATTCGCCGTGCCAAAGCTCACCCGCGCCGCACCTTCGACGGAGGAGCGCTGCAGTGTCAGCGTCACCCGCCTTTCACCTTCTTTGACGCTTTGCGTGGCCGCCGAGAAGGCAATCGTGCCCGACGACGTGAAGACGATTTTCTGGATGAAGCTGCGGATGCTGGTCTCCGCCACATTGGCATAGGCAACGGGGTATCCCGCCGCGCCGCAGTCCTTGATTCCCCAGCTTACGATGCCGACGAGTTCGGTGTAGCCTGCTCCCCTGTTGATGGTCAGGGGGCCGCCCGAATCTCCCTCGCAGGAGCTCTTCCCCGCTTCGCCGCCAGCGCAGATCATGCGGGACGTGATGGGGCGGAGGGAGCCGAGGGAGCTGCAGGTTGTAACGAAGGGGACATCAGCCATTTGTAGAGCCACGGGCGTGTCAGCGACGTTTGGAGTTCGCGTACCCCAGCCGGTGGTTCTGAGCCGCGTACCCGCGGTGTTCGGCTGGGTGTCCGCGACTTTGGCAAAGGCGATATCGGTCACCGGCGCTGCGAGCTCCACAACGGCAACATCATAGTCCGCCGTTTTCGAATTGTATCCGGGGTGAACGAAGTCCCGCTGCACCGCGACCCGCCTGCCGCTGCCATCGAGTTGCTGTGTTCCCACCAGAACATCGACCTGCTTGGCCGGATTCGACCAGAAGTCGACACAATGTGCGGCCGTCACAATATGAATTTGCGCCACCAGCACTCCGCCACAGAACTGAGCGCTCAGATTGTTGGACTGTTCCTTGGAGAGAAGTGCGACCTGAAAGGGATGGACGTCACGGCCTGCATCGGTGCCACCGATGATCCGCGGTGACACGTCCGATCGGGCCGGAGATGGGTCGACAAACCGGGAGGACCGGAGCTGCACGAAGTCCCTTGCCCACTGGACTTCCCCGCCCGCCGAGATCCGGACGAGGCCGGGATGTGTCTCGAGTCTCGAGAGGCCCGCCGCATCCACCTCGAGTACCACATAAGGCTTGTCCTGCAGCGCCTCGAAGTGCCGGGCGCCGGGAAGCGCCTTGCGCAGGGCGGCCGCAGCGGCGGCGATCTCGCGGCGCTGCGCGAGGACGTCGGCCTGGGTCAGCAGCGTCTCGGGCGCGAAGGCCACCGCGGTCTTCACCGCGACCGTGACGCTGCCCTTTGCAGCCGCTTCCGCCCTGAACGCCGCCAGCGCCGCGGCAAGAGCGGGGTTGCTTTCCGCCAACTGCCGGAGGGAGGAACCCGCCGGAACCGTCTCAGACAAGCGCAGCGAGGGCTGTTTTGCGGCACTCTCGGCTGCTGCGGGCCCAATCCCCATGATCAGCCCCAGAACGGTCAGCGCAGCCCACGCCTTTGCGCCGTAACGGCGCCTGTCGCTTCTTCCCGCGTGATTGCAAAGGTTCATCTGCCCACTCCGCGCGCGATTGTCTCCAGCAGCACAAGTTGCTGGCTCTTCGGGCATATGGCTCTTCCAAGGAGAGAGCAAATAATATAACGATTACAGACACCTGACTTTCTTCTGCAATCGTTCTTTCCGCTGTCGAACGGGATCGTGACCGTCGCAACATGGTCCGCAGATCACGGGTGCCCTGCCGATTCCATCATCAGCCTTTCGGCTCATTTGACGGGACCATCTCCCGGCCTTAACACCTCCTGAGACAATCGAATTCCCCACGGAGTGCCCCATGCAGGAGATCCTCGAGAAGCTTGAAGCCCGCCGCGTCCAGGCGCGGGCCGGGGGTGGGGCGAAGCGTGTGGCCTCCCAGCATGCCAAGGGCAAGCTCACCGCCCGGGAGCGGGTGGAACTGCTCCTCGACGAGGGCTCCTTCGAGGAGTTCGACATGTTCGTCGAGCACCGCTGCACCGATTTCGGCATGGAGGAGCAGAAGCTTCCCGGCGACGGCGTCATCACCGGCTGGGGCACGGTCAACGGCCGCGTCGTCTATGTCTTCGCCAAGGATTTCACCGTCTTCGGCGGCTCGCTGTCGGAATCCCATGCCCGCAAGATCACCAAGATCCAGGACATGGCGCTGCAGAACCGCGCGCCCATCATCGGCCTGTTCGATGCCGGTGGTGCGCGCATCCAGGAAGGCGTCAATGCGCTCGGCGGCTATGGCGACGTGTTCCAGAGGAACGTGCTCTCCTCCGGCGTCATCCCGCAGATTTCCGTCATCATGGGCCCCTGCGCGGGTGGCGACGTCTATTCCCCCGCCATGACGGATTTCATCTTCATGGTGCGCGACACGAGCTACATGTTCGTGACCGGGCCTGACGTGGTGAAGACCGTGACGAACGAGACGGTGACGGCCGAGGAACTCGGCGGCGCCTCCGTCCACACGACCAAGTCATCGATTGCCGACAAGGGCTTCGAGAACGACGTCGAGGCCCTGCTTCAGATGCGCCGCCTCATTGATTTCCTGCCGTCCTCCAACACCTCAGCCCTGCCGGAACTGCCGAGCTTCGATCCCGCCGACCGCATCGACACCTCGCTCGACACGTTGATCCCGGCCAATCCCAACCAGCCCTATGACATGAAGGAACTGATCCTGAAGGTCGTCGACGAGGGTGACTTCTTCGAGATCCAGGAAGCCCACGCGCGGAACATCATCACCGGTTTCGCGCGTATCAACGGCCGGACCGTCGGCATTGTCGCCAACCAGCCGATGGTGCTGGCAGGCGTGCTTGACAGCGATGCCGGCCGCAAGGGCGGCCGCTTCGTGCGCTTCTGCGACTGCTTCAACATCCCGATCGTGACGCTGGTGGACGTGCCGGGCTTCCTTCCCGGCACCGCGCAGGAATATGGCGGCCTCATCAAGCACGGCGCCAAGCTGCTGTTCGCCTATGCCGAGGCAACCGTCCCGAAGATCACCGTCATCACGCGCAAGGCCTATGGCGGCGCCTATGTCGTCATGTCGTCCAAGCACCTCCGCGGCGACGTGAACTATGCCTGGCCCACGGCGGAAATCGCGGTCATGGGCTCCAAGGGCGCAGCCGAGATCATCTACCGCGCGGAACTCTC
>CAIYXE010000780.1 GCA_903930095.1 uncultured Hyphomicrobiales bacterium | reverse complement strand
TCGCCATGTTCCTCACCGAAACCTGTAATGAGCAGGGAAATGCCTTCTTGTACCCCTTCTCGAGGACGTCCCAGCTCGTCGCATATTGGGCCGAATTTCCAGGCAGGTCCGCGGCGACCTCGATCGGCTTCGATATGTTGGCGCCAAAGCAGGCGCTACCATCCGCTTCCATCTTGGTTATCACCGCGTAGAGGAAACCCATACAGTAGGACTTGGCTTCACGCGCCTCGCTCGTCTCCGAGGTGAAGCCGATACGGCAGGTATCGTTCAGTGCGGTGGCGAAAGCCGAATAGAACTCCATCTCGCTTGCCTTCGAGAGTCCGGCGCTGGCAGCACATGAAACAAGAAACACCAGACATCCAAGAACGTGGATCATGGATCTTGGCGAGAACGCAGTTGTCAGATGTCTGCTCACCGAATGCATGTGCAGCCCCCATGATACAGAGCTCGCCCGAGGTTCGATCTTGCTTCCGAGACCAGGCCTTTGTCATTCGGTGCGTGATCAGGATCGTTCATTCCCGCTTTTCCTTTCTTACCTTTGTCTTCGGCCGGTAATCGAATTTTGCATGGCGACTGGTGTTCCGATGTCGCTCTTGAGGAAGCACCACTGGACGGAGCTGTTATATGTAAAGCCTTTGCAGCGAGCCTCGCTGGCGCAGACTCGCGCACATTGCTCGAGGGCGGTGCCTTTCAGCGTTTCGAAGTCGCCTCCCGGAAAGTCGGTGTTATACGTCAGAACAAAGCCATCGATGTCAGTGATTGGCACGGGGTCAGGATCCTTGAGGCCGTTCGGAAGGTTGATGCCTTTCGCCGCAAGATTCGCAAACAGTGTCGGGCTGGTTGAAAGACCGACAAGCTCAAGACGTAATTCAATGTCCTTCTGTCCGATCGGGAAACACTGTTCGTCAACCTCGTTGCCTTGGCCCAAAAGCGTCATGGACTTTCCATCGGGGGACAGATTTCCAACGACACTGAAGGGTTTGCTGCCGCATATGTGATGGGCATAGGCGGTTCCCTCGTAGTCGACACCGTTGGGTGTCGTGCCATCAAACAGGAGGCTGCCCCTTGAGGCTGTCGTCCCCGTGAGGGCTGTTGCGGTATGCAGCAACCGGAGGGTCCGCTTCGAGCCGTCGCGTGACAATCCAACGACGGAGCCTTGGTGAAGCCAGACGCTGCTTGACGACATGAGAAAGCGTTCCCTCATGGCAGTGGGTTCGGTTGACTGCGATATGTCGGGCGCACCCACTTCCAGCGGGCTGAGAAGGCGCCATGAAATCAGTTTTTCCCTATCGATATAGAACATGTCGCTCGCGGGCGTGTTTGCCATGACATGAAACAGCTCGGCATCGACCCCCATCCTCTCGAAGTGCCTGAGAATCCTCGAGGAGAGTTCCTGGGCGATTTCAGTGTCGGAAGTGGTCTCTGGCCCAACGTTGTAGAACCTGTGGACGCCGATATGCGCTGATGGGTCCGCGATACGTGAGACGCCGCCCGCAAGCACGAAGACGCAGGCCGAAAGACAGTTGGAGGCGACCTGTACGGTCTTGCCCTTCTCGCGAAGCCACGCGCCAGTTTCGATCGCCACGTCGACACTCCCGCCGGGGCTGTTGATCTGGAGAACATCGAATTGGTGGGAACGGATCTTTTCGAGGAAGTCATCCCCGATGCTGCCTTCTGCGATCAGGGTCGTTCCTGACAGGGTGTAGGATGTTTCGTCAGGCTGGAAGGGATTGCCTTGCCCCGGTGTGCTGGTGAAATCCCTGACCGTGTATTCCTTCTTGTCGAGCCAGGGACACCTTGTGGCGAGGGTCAGGGCTTCCAGTGTCGTCAGCCCGGCCTTCTCGAGGGTCTGGGGCGAAGCCGTGGGGGCCATGGGCTGCGTCGAGTGACCCTCGCGCAGGGCAAGATCGATCTTGATCACGACGCCGTCACGAAGAACTTCTGAATAGCACCAGGCTTGCTTCCACTGCTGATCCGTCTCGTTCTCGAAGAAATGCCCAGCAGTGATGTCCCAATTCTGACCTGCGAGCGGCACGGTACGGTTGTTGAAGATGGAATAGTCGGTGGTCACAATGTCAGGATTTGCCGGAGCATTCGTGGTGGGTGGGTTTGCGACATCGGCCGGAGCCGGGGATTCCGGGGCGGGCTCAATTGCGGGATTCGGGGAGGTGATGCCGGGCGCGGGTGCTGGTGCATCAGGCGGCGTGGATTTTTCAGCCGATGGCATGACGTCCGCCACCCGCTGGACGTTGGGGTAGGCAAGCCAGATGCCAAGACCGATACCCACTGCAGCCACGCCGAGAGCAGCGCCGGTTGCGATGCGCCGGAGAGCCTGAGCGCGTGCCATGGTTTCCTGCGCGCGAGCTTCCGCCTCGATGCTTGGGATCGAAGCCTGGCGAACGATATGGGCGATGGCCTGTTCGAGAAGCGTCGTATTATGCCGGATTTCCATTCGGCTGGCCTTTCATTCCAACTTTCACGAGTTCAGCAACCTCCGGCGGCAAGTCCTGTGCCAGCGTTTTGCGAAGCAATTCTGGGTCATCGGTGAGAATGGGGACGTAGAGTATCTCCTTGACGGTCCGCTCCACGGGAACTTCGATCCTCTTCTCGACCTCCTTTTCGACGGGTACCTCGACCTTCACTTCAACCTTGCGTGTGCGTCGAAAGCGCCAGTGGAGCAGCATCCGGCGTATCAGGCGCCCAAGCTTTCCGTCGGAATGGGTCTGGCGATGCTCCGCAACACGTTGCAGTCCCAGGGCCACGGTTGCCACGATCGGTCCCGCAAGGGCGGCCAGAGCGGCCAGCGATCCGAACCACAGGAGCGATACAAACGATTCCTGCTCGGTGGTGACATCTTCGGGTCTCTCCCCGTAGATGCGGCCCGCGAGGCGCCGGACCTGGTCGTTTCGTGCCATCGGAATGCGCTCTTGCTCGAGTTCAGCAAGGGCGACACCAACACCATCAAGCTCCTTGCGCGCCCTTTCGATATCAGTCTGCTTTCCAGCAGATGTATCCTGGGCATTTGCGAGAGCTTCCCGGGCAGCATCGAGACGTGGAGCCCATTGTGCTTCAAGGCTCGCGAGTTGCCTTTCCAGTTCCTTGCGCCGGGCCTCGACACGAGTGCGTGTGGTGTCACTGATGGTAGAATTGCTCTTCAGTAGCTCGCGCAGCCTGCTTCGCTGTTCTGCGATCTGGGCGTCAAGTGACGTTATGCGCGTCTCATACCGCTGGATGATCGCATTGCGGGGATTCCTCAGTTGGGCGAGTTCCTTGATATATCGATCCGCGAGCGCTGCATCGCCTGCGGCCTGAGCATCACTGATGCGCTTGGTATAGCTCTCGCGCTGACGTTCGAAAGCCTCTGTCGCCTGTTGTATCTCCCGGTCACGCTCTGTCACCAGCTTGTCGCGGTCAGCAGTGAGTTGCTCGATTTGCTGGTTGATCCCGGCATATTCAGGATTGTTCTTGACTGGAGAAAGCATCTCCTCGTCAAGGCGCTCCATCTCGCTCCGAACCCTGTCGAATTCGGCTTCGGCCTGAGCTCGAAGCTTGTCGAGTTGCGCTTGCGCATTTGCCACTTCGTCTGAAGAAATGGCGCGGGATATGAACTCCTCGAGGCCAGCCTTCTTGGCCTCCGTAACCTGCATCTGCTGAACGATCCGCTCATAGGCGAGCTGGCGCTGGGTTGCCGCTCGCTCGAGACCGAGGAAAACCGTCTCAAACGTGATAACCGCAAGTGCAGCCAGGAAAACGAACAGAACCGGCTTCCATTTCCACGAGGCGGAGAACAGAAGAGTGGCAACCGGTATCTTCGTGAGTTCGGCCAAGGCTACCATGAAAAAGGGAGCGCTCGCCAGGACGAGGTCCACTGTTGTCACTGAAACCTTCGTCCCAAAGCTTTCGGAATATGCCTGATACGCAAGGGCGAGGCCTGTTGCGAGACCAAGAGTGGCCGCAACGACTTCCATCGTCCACGCTGCCCGATACGTCCATTGGCCGTAGGTGGCCAGTTTCTCGTTGAGAGTGATCACGTGTGCCGTCCTTGTCGTCTTGGGAGTTTAGAAGAAGATGTTCACGCAGGAAGGTCAAACAATATCTTGGTTGCAACCCTGGTGGCGATTGCTCAACGACACGCGCACGCAGGTCACGGTAACGATCTCGCTGACTTGGCCAGCCTGACGAGATTCACAAACTCCGAACGGTAGCCGAATTCGTCGGAGCCGCGATTGGCGTTGGCCAGCGCGATCACATCGTCGTAGCTGAAGGACTTCGTGTACTCTCCGCCTCTGAGGATCTGACCAAAGGCGGTCACGGCGGCGGCAAAACTCGCCTCGGTGGAGGCCTTGTCATTGGCCGCCGTCACCGGCTCAGTGATGAGACGGCTCTCCGCCTCTCCGGGCAGCTTGTAGCGGATTTTCACGAAGGCATATTCGTCAGAAGCTACCGGCGATGAGCCCGCCGTCCCATAACGCAGGGGATCGACGAGTTGCCCCTTGGAATCCTTGGGCGTCACCTCGTAGATCGCGGTCACGGTATGGCCTGCGCCGATATCTCCAGCATCAACCTTATCATTGTTGAAGTCCTCGCGGTTCAGAAGCCGGGTCTCATAGCCGATCAACCGGTACTCGGAGACGGCGGCGGGGTTGAACTCGACCTGGATCTTCACGTCATTGGCGATGGGAAAGAGCGTGGAGGTCGCTTCCTCGACCAGGACCTTTCGGGCCTCGTTCAGGGTATCGATGTAGGCGGCGTTGCCGTTGCCAGTCTGGGCCAGTGCCTGC
>CAIYXE010000779.1 GCA_903930095.1 uncultured Hyphomicrobiales bacterium | reverse complement strand
GCAGAACACGGCGAGCGTGGTCTGGGCATAGAACGGGTCGAGGTGGGCGGAGGAGGGATCCGGCATGAGAACCATGTCGGACTCGTTGATGGCCTTCCAGCCGGCAATCGAGGAGCCGTCGAACATCAGGCCCTCGGCCCATGCATCCTCATGCATCTGGGAGACGTCCATCGTCAGATGTTGCATCTTGCCACGCGGGTCGGTGAAGCGCAGGTCGACGTACTTGACGTCCTTTTCCTTGATCATCTTGAGAACGCCCGAGACGTCCATTGGCTTGCTCATGATGTTTCCCTCTGTCTTGAGCTGGTTGTTCTAGGATGAAGCTAGAGCGCGTCCGGACCGGCTTCGCCGGTGCGGATGCGGATGGCTTGCTCGATGTTCGAGATGAAGATCTTGCCGTCGCCGATGCGGCCGGTGCGGGCGGCGGCCTGGATGGCCTCCACGGCGCGGTCCACGAATTCGTCCGCGAGGACGACCTCGATCTTCACCTTGGGCAGAAAGTCGACGACGTATTCGGCGCCACGGTAGAGCTCCGTATGGCCCTTCTGGCGGCCGAAGCCCTTGGCCTCGGTCACGGTGATGCCCTGAAGGCCCACCTCCTGGAGAGCCTCCTTCACCTCGTCGAGCTTGAAGGGCTTGATGATCGCCTCGATCTTCTTCATGTCCGCTGACAGCCTCGCGCGTTGATAGCACGGCGTACTGCACGCGGCGTGCCAAGTCTGTGGCCTATCAAGATCAAGGGCTTGGCCAGGGTGATGAATTATTGTGCGCAAGTGCGTGCCTAAATTTCGCCATTCATGCACAAAAAATCAGCAATCAGTGGGGCGCTGCCGCGTCTCTGCGCTGGTTCCGCCCGGGCCTGCGATGGGCTAGCCTTGGCCGCATGGCTCACGCATTGCTGACACCCGAAGAAATGTACAGGGCGGACGCCCTGGCGGCAGGCGCCGGCATGTCCACCCTCGCCCTGATGGAAAGCGCCGGGCGCGCCGTGGCGGAGGAAATCGTCCGGCGCTTTGGCGCGCGGTCCGTGCTGGTTCTGTGCGGGCCGGGGAACAACGGCGGCGATGGCTTCGTGGTGGCGCGGCTGCTGAAGCGCTGGGGCTGGCCGGTGCGGCTCGCGCTCCTCGGCAGCCTGGATCGTCTCAAGGGAGACGCGGCTGCCATGGCGGCGCTCTGGGATGGTGAGGTGGAGAAGAGTGTCGCCACCGGCGGGGCGCGCCTGATCGTGGATGCTGTGTTCGGCGCCGGGCTTTCGAGAGACTTTCCGGCCGAGCTAGCCTTCGCCATCAACGGCGCCGGCGTGCCGGTGGTGGCGGTCGACGTTCCCTCCGGCCTTGATGGCCTGACGGGGCGCCCGCAGGGCGCTTCGGTGCGGGCGGATGTGACGGTCACCTTCTTCCGCAAGAAGCCCGGCCATGTGCTGCTGCCAGGCCGTGTGCTGTGCGGCGAGGTGGTTGTCGCCGACATCGGCATACCTGAAGCTGTCTTGCAGGATATTCGCCCAAAGACCTGGTTGAACGAGGAAATCTGTGTTTCTCCCCCGGCTGTTTCCGGGCACAAGTTTGGCCGGGGTCATGCGGTGGTGGTGTCTGGCGGGCCACTCAATACGGGGGCGGCACGGCTTGCGGCGCTTGCCGCACTGCGCAGCGGCGCGGGTCTGGTGACGCTTTCGGGAAGCCCGCAGGCGCTGGCCGTCCATGCCGCGCATCTGTCTGCCATCATGCTCTCTGACGCCGATCTCGCCACGCTGCTGTCCGACCGGCGCAAGAATGCCGTGCTGGCCGGGCCTGCGGCGGGCTTGGGCGAGGCGACACGCGACAAGGTCGACGCGGTCATGATGAGCGGGGCCGCCACGGTGCTCGATGCCGATGCGCTGACCTCCTTTGCTGATGCTGGCGAGAGCGAGCGCCTGTTCCGCCTCGTTGCGATGGTGCCCGGCCGGCCTGTGGTGATGACCCCTCACACTGGAGAATTCACACGTCTTTTCAAAGGATTGCTGGAAGAAAGTGATTCAAGGCTTGAAGCGGCCCGCCGGGCTGCTGCAACCTCGGGCGCCATTGTGGTGCTGAAGGGGGCCGATACGGTGATCGCGGCGCCCGATGGCCGGGCGCGGATCAATGCCAATGCGCCGCCCTCGCTGGCCACTGCGGGCTCCGGCGATGTCCTGGCCGGCATCGTGACGGGGCTGCTCGCCCAGGGCATGCCCGGCTTCGAGGCCGCTGCCGCCGCAGTGTGGCGGCACGGGGAGGCGGCGAACCGCCACGGGGCGCGGGGCCTGACCGCCGACTCGCTCGTGGACTTTCTGTGAACAGGCCACTGCCGCTGCTGTTGGTGACGGGGCTGGCCTTCGGCTGCAACTTTCCCTTCGGCAAGCTGGCGGCTGAGGCGGGGATCAACCCGGCCCTCTGGGCGGCGGTGATCTGCCTTGGGGCGGGCCTCACCGTGCTGGCGGCGGCGAGCCTGTTCGAAACGTCGCCCGCGGTGCCGGGCATGGCGCGCTATGCCGCAACCTCGGGCCTGATCTCCAACGTCATTCCGCTGGTTCTCACCTTTGCGGCCATTCCCCATATCGGCAGCGGGCTGGCGGCCATCCTGGTGGCGACCTCGCCCGTCACCACGGCACTTCTTTCCATGCTGCTGAAGGTGCGGCCGCCGGGGCTGCTGGGGCTCCTCGGCATCGCCGTGGGGCTGGCCGGCGCCCTGATCATCATTGCCGCGCGCCATGCGGGCTTTGAAAGTGGCGATTCCCGCTGGCTGTTCCTCGCGGCGCTGATCCCGGTCCTCCTCGGCGCCGGCAATGTCTATCGCAGCATGGCCTGGCCCCGGGGTGCCGCGCCGATGCGGCTGGGTGCCGTGATCAACCTCGCGGCGGTTCCGCCGCTGCTCCTCATTGCACTGCTCTGGGGCGGGGTGAGCCTCGCGCCGCTGCTTGCGGTGCCGGGGCTGGTGGCGGCGCAGCTGGCGGCCTCGACCGTTATGTACCTCACCTTTTTCCGCTTGCAGGCGGTGGGCGGGCCCACTTACCTCTCTCAGATCGGCTATGTGGCGGCCGTCCTGGGGGTGGGGGTGGGCGTGGCATTCCTCGGCGAGCGCTACCCGCCGCTGGTGTGGGCGGGGATCGCGGTCGTCGCCACGGGGATCGCGCTCACCACTTGGGCGCAGTTGCTGGCGGCCAGGCGCTAGAGCCTTGTGCTTTCTTTACTGGCATACCGGAAACCCGTCTGCTATAGACCGCGCCCATTGCAACGGCCCGGGTCTTTTGCACGTGCGCGGGCGTGGTGAAATTGGCAGACACGCAGGATTTAGGTTCCTGTGGGGAAACCCGTGGGGGTTCAAGTCCCTCCGCCCGCACCACGCACGCGCCGCGTATGTCCTGCGCCACATGTCCATTTGAATCAGACGGAAGCAGGAACGAGATGCAGGTTACCGAAACGCTCAGCGCTGGCCTCAAGCGCGAATACAAGGTGGTGGTCAACCAGGCCGAACTCGACCAGGAACTCAACGCCAAGCTCGAGGACCTGTCGAAGCGCGCCAACATCAAGGGCTTCCGCCCCGGCAAGGTGCCGGTGCACCACCTGAAGCGCATCTATGGCAAGTCCGCCATGGCCGAAGTGGTGCAGAACACCATCGACGCCAAGTCCAAGGCGCTGCTGGAAGAAAAGAAGCTCAAGCCTGCCTACCAGCCGGAAGTGAAGCTGCCGGAGGATAAGGCCGAGGTCGACGCCATCATGGACGGCAAGGGTGACCTCTCTTTCTCGGTGGCGCTCGAGATCATCCCGGACTTCGATGTGAAGGATCATTCCGGCCTCGAACTGACCCGCCACGTCGTTGAAGTGTCGGAAGACCAGATCGGTGAGACGCTGACGCGCATCGCCTCGCAGTCCAAGAGCTTCGAGGACAAGGACGGCGCTGCGGCCCTGGGCGACCGCGTGACCATCAACTTCCTCGGCACCATTGATGGCACCCCCTTCGATGGCGGCACGGCAGAGGACGTGGCGCTCGAACTCGGCTCTGGCCAGTTCATCCCCGGCTTCGAGGAGCAGCTCGTCGGCGCCAAGGCCGGCGATGATCTCACCGTGAAGGTGACTTTCCCGGCAGACTACGGCGTTGCCGAACTTGCCGGCAAGCCCGCCGAATTCGCCACCAAGCTGACCAAGGTCGAGGGTGTGAAGGAAGCGGCAATCGACGACGAGTTCGCCAAGAAGATGGGCTTCGAGGACCTTGCCAAGCTCAAGGACATGGTGAAGGAGCGCATGGGTGCTGAATTCGCCCAGATGACCGGCATGAAGCTGAAGCGCGACGTGCTGGACGCGCTCGACAAGGAATACACCTTCGAACTGCCCGAGAAGCTGGTCGACGCCGAGTTCCGCGGCATCTGGAACGCCCTGACGGGCGAGATGAACCGCTCGGGCAAGAGCTTCGCCGACGAGAACACCACGGAAGAGGCCGCGCGCCAGGAATACCGCGCCATCGCCGAACGCCGCGTGCGCCTTGGCCTGGTGCTGGGCACCATGGGCGAGAAGGCGGGCGTCACCGTGACGGAGCAGGAACTGCAGAATGCACTGATGAACCGCATGCGCCAGTTCCCCGGCCAGGAGAAGATGGTGATCGACTACTACCGCAAGAACCCCGGCGCCATGATGGAACTCCGCGGCCCCATCTTCGAGCAGAAGGTGGTGGACACCATCGTCGCCAAGGCCAATGTGGCTGAGAAGACGGTCACCAAGGACGAGCTCCAGGCCATGGTGCAGGACGAGGAAGAGATTCCGTCGGAAGCCTGATTGCGGCACGCGTGACGCTTGAAGCGGCCGGGCCTCAGGGTCCGGCCGTCTTTGTTTTTGCAGTTTTCCCCTTTGCAGCCGGTGGGGGAGAGGGATGTACGCGTTACGCTGTTGGGAAGGCGCGTTTCCTGCGGTGGCTTCGACAGCGCGTGTGTGCCCCAAACCTTATTCCTCGCCCCCACGCAGTGGGGGAGAGGGCAGGGTGAGGGGGTGGTGC
>CAIYXE010000778.1 GCA_903930095.1 uncultured Hyphomicrobiales bacterium | reverse complement strand
GACCTCTACATGGAGGAGGCGAAGCGCCGGAACATGAACCCGCGCATGCTGGTGGAGTTCGTCGACGGATCGAAGACCATGGTCGAGATGGCGGCTGTCGCCAACGCCACCGGGCTGGTGCCCGACTGCCCGGGCATGCACGGTCCTGCGGCCGGCCTCACCGATCTGGAAAAGGTGCTGTGCCCGAAGGCGGACGGCGGCGTTCTCTCGCGCAAGGGCGTGGTCGACTACTCGATCGGCAAGGGTGTTGCGCCAGGTGTGTTCGTGATCGCCGAAATGTCTCATCCGCGGGTGCGTGAGCGCATGCACGACCTGAAGCTGGGCCCCGGCCCCTACTACACCTTCTACCGCCCCTACCACCTGACCAGCCTCGAGGTGCCGCTCTCCTGCGCGCGCGCCGTGCTTTATGGAACCGCTGACATGCAGCCGCTCGACGTGCCGAGCGCCGAAGTCTGCGCCGTTGCCAAGAAGGACCTGCAGCCGGGTGAGCGGCTGGATGCGATCGGCGAGTACACCTACCGTGCCTGGATCATGACGATGCCGGACGCGGCGGCGTCCGCGGCCGTTCCCTGCGGGCTGCTGGAAGGCGGCAAGGCCATCCGGGCCATCCGCAAGGGCGAGCTCCTCACCTACCAGAACTGCGCCGTGGACGAGACGTCGCGCATCGTGATGCTGCGCAAGCGGCAGGACGACATGCTGAAAGGAACAGTCGGATGAACGCCGTTGGCAGCATCAAGCCGAACGCCCGGCCCTTCTACCAGAAATACAGCGCCGCACAGCTCAAGGAAGCGCTGCGCAAGATGTACCTGATCCGCCGCTTCGAGGAAGGTGCGGAGGAGGCCTATATGCGCGGCCTCATCCACGGCACCATGCACCTCTCGATCGGGCAGGAGGCTTCGGCCGTCGGCGCCACCATGGCGCTGAGGAACAGCGATTACATCACCTCCACCCACCGCGGCCACGGCCACTGCATCGGCAAGGGAGCGGAACCAAAGCTGATGTTCGCCGAGTTCTTCGGCAAGGAGGAAGGCTATTGCCGCGGGCGTGGAGGCTCCATGCACATCGCCGACGTGGCGACGGGTAACCTGGGCGCCAACGGCATCGTCGGCGGCGGCCTGCCCATCGCGGTCGGCGCGGCACTCGCCATCAAGAAGCAGAAGCGGGATGACGTCGCCATGTGCTTCTTCGGCGACGGCGCCTCGAACGAGGGCGCCTTTCACGAGGCGCTCAACATGGCGGCGATCTGGAAGCTGCCGGTGGTCTTCGTCTGCGAGAACAACAAGTACGGAATGTCGGTCTCCACCGAGCGCTCGATGGCGGTGGCCAATGTGGCCGACCGCGCATCCGCCTACAACATGCCGGGCGTGATCGTGGACGGCAATTCGATCGCCGACGTTGAGGAAGCCATTGCCGGGGCGATCGAGCGGGCCCGCAAGGGCGAAGGCCCGACGCTGGTTGAATGCAAGACCTACCGCACCCGCGGTCACTCACGGTCTGACCGCAACCGCTACCGCAGCAAGGAAGAGATCGAGGAATGGAAGGCGCGTGACCCCATTCCCCGCTTCGAGGCGGAGCTGATGGCGCATGGCATCGCCACCGAGGCGGATGTGAGATCGATCAGGCAGGCCGCCGAGGCGGAAATCGCAGCCGGAATCGAATTCGCCCGCAACGGCACCGACCCAGACCCGGATGACGTGACGCGCGACGTCTATTCGCCCGAGGCCGCCTGATGAGCACACGTGAACTGACCTATGCCCAGGCGATCCAGGAAGCGCTGGCGCAGGCGATGGACGCAGACCCGTCTGTTTTCCTGATGGGCGAGGACATCGGCGTCTATGGCGGCGCCTTCCAGGTCACGGGCGACCTCGTGCACCGCTACGGCGAGGACCGCGTGATGGACGCGCCGATCTCGGAACTGGGCCAGGCGGGCGTCGCGGTTGGCGCGGCGCTGGCGGGCTGCAAGCCGGTGCTCGAGTTTCAGTTTTCCGACTTCGCGACGCTCGCCATGGAGCAGATCGTGAACCAGGCGGCAAAGCTCCGCTATATGCTGGGCGGCAAGGTGAACGTGCCGCTCGTCATGCGCTTTCCCGCCGGATCCGGCACGGGTGCCGCGGCACAGCATTCCCAATCGCTCGATGCATGGCTGGCGCATGTGCCTGGCCTGAAGGTCGTGCAGCCATCGACGCCTGCAGACATCAAGGGCCTGCTGCTCGCGGCGATCGACGATCCGGACCCCGTCATGGTGTTCGAGCACAAGCTCCTCTACAAGACCAAGGGGATCGTGCCGGAGGAACCCTACCGCGTGCCGATTGGCAAGGCCCATGTGGCCAGGCCCGGACGGGACGTCACGGTGGTGGCCACCTCCATCATGGTGCACAAGTCGCTCGAGGCCGCGGAGACGCTGGCCGCGGAGGGGATCGACGTCGAGGTGATCGACCTTCGCACCCTTCGCCCCATCGATACCGCCACCATCATCGAAAGCGTGAAGAAGACCACGCGGCTGGCCTGCGTCTATGAAGGCGTCAAGTCGCTGGGCATCGGCGCGGAGATCAGCGCGCGCATCGCCGAGAGCGAGGCATTCGACTATCTCGATGCGCCGATCATGCGGCTGGGCGGGGCCGAGTCGCCCATCCCCTACAATCCGCAGCTCGAGAAGGCCGCGGTGCCGCAGGTTCCGGGCATCGTCGATGGGCTGCGTAGCCTGGTGAAGGGGCGCGTCTGACATGGCGGTCGAAGTCATCCTGCCCCGGGTCGACATGGACATGGCGACGGGCAAGATCAGCAAATGGCATGTCAAGGACGGCGACAGGGTCGCCAAGGGCGCGCTCCTCTTCGAGATCGAGACCGACAAGGCAGCAATGGAGATCGATTCTCCAGCCGAGGGCATTCTCCGCAACGTCATGGTGGCAGAGGGCGGCACCGCGTCCGTCGGCTCGCCCGTGGCCTATATCTATGCCGAGGGCGAGGCCGTCACCCCGCCAGCCAGTGCCGCAGCACCGCGGTCTGAAACCGTGCCGCCCACCACGGTTGCTGCAGCGCCCGCCGTTCAAGCTCACGCCATCAACGGCGACATCCCGCGGGCCACGCCGCTCGCCCGCAGGCTGGCGCGGCAGGCAGGGCTTGCCATCGGGGCGATTGCCGGCTCAGGCCCGCGCGGCCGCATCACGGCGGCGGATGTGCGCGCAGTGGGAGAGGCCAGACCCGCCCCCTCCCCCGCGATTGCCACGCCGGTTGCCACGCCAGTTGCCGTGCCTTCGCATGAGGGCGTCCGGAAGCTCTATGCCGAAGGCAGCTATGAGGCCGTGCCGGTGGACGGCATGCGCCGCACCATCGCCGCACGGCTGACCGAATCGAAGCAGACGGTGCCGCATTTCTATCTTTCCGTCACCTGCACCATCGACAGGCTCAAGGCTGCGCGCGAACAGCTGAATGCGTCGGCACCCATGGGTGCGGATGGCAAGCCGCTGTGGAAGCTGTCGATCAATGACTTCATCATCAAGGCCATGGCGCTGGCCTTGCAGAAGGTGCCTGCCGCCAATGTCACCTGGGCGGGTGATGCCATCCTCCGCCACCGGGCGAGCGATGTGGGCGTCGCCGTCGCGGTGGAGGGCGGGCTTTTCACACCTGTCATCCGCGCGGCAGAGAAGAAAACGCTCACCGCCATCTCCGCCGAAATGAAGGACCTGGCTGCACGGGCGCGGGAGCGCAGACTGAGCCCCGGGGAATATCAAGGCGGTTCAGCGGCAATCTCGAACCTCGGCATGTATGGGATCGAGCAGTTCACCGCCATCATCAACCCGCCGCAGGCCACGATTCTTGCGGTGGGTGCCGCCGTCGAGCGCTTCATCCCCATAAAGGGACAGCCGGTGCTCGCTACGCAGATGGGCTGCACGCTCTCCTGTGATCATCGCGCGGTCGATGGCGCCGTAGGGGCCGAGTTGCTCCAGGCCTTCAAGGGCCTTATTGAGGAACCGTTGCTGATGCTGGCCTGAAGACCGGCACGGCTGATCAGGGGAGGGTCTCATGCCGCGCTACGACTATGTTTCGATGGGCTTTTATACCTATGACTGCCTGGGCTGGCCCTTCACCGAAGTTCCGCCGGGCGGCGGCACCGTGTTCATCGACGAGTTGACGCTCGCCGTCTCGGGCGCGGGCGGAACGGCGGCGATTGCCGCTGCCAAGATGGGCCTCAGCACGCTCGCCGTGGCAGGTGTGGGCGATGACCTGATGGGGGACTGGGTGCTGCAGCGCCTGCAGCACTTCGGCGTCGATACCTCTTGCGTGCAGCGCCAGCCCGGCTGGAAAACGTCTTCCTCCATCGTGCTGACGCGTGCTGATGGCTCGCGGCCCGCACTGCATCGCAAGGGTGCCACGTCAGACTTCTTCGTGACAGAGCGCATGATCCCGCAGGTGACGGATGCCAAGGTGTTCCACGCCGGCGGCGTCGGCCTGATGGATGCGATGGACAAGGGCCAGAGTGCCGTCGTCATGAAGGCTGCGAAGGCGGCAGGCGCCATCACCACGGTCGACGTGTTTGCCGGAAGCCCGAAGGACCTGCCGGCCATTGCCCATGTCCTTCCCTATACCGACTATTTCATGCCGTCGATCGAGGAGGCTCAGGCGCTCTGCGGCCTTTCAGACCACGGAGATACGGCGCGCTTCTTCCTCGACATGGGGGTCAAGGCCTGCGTGCTGACGTTGGGGGGCGACGGTGCCTATTACCATGACGCGGAGGGCCGCAAGTTCCGCGTGCCTGCCTTCGACATCGATGTGAAGTGCACCTGCGGCTGCGGCGATGCCTTCGATGCCGGCTTTGCGGTGGGACTGGTCAAGGGCTTCGATCCCGAGACCACGGTCCGCTTCGCCCAGGCGACGTCCGCACTCAACGCCACGGGCCTGGGCTCCCAGGCGGGGGTCGAGGACTTCGAGCACACGCTCAACTTCATGAAGACCACGAAGACCAAGGGATAGGCCCACTGCCCCGCTCCTTCCCCGCTCCCGCCTGTGGGAAGGGAAAGGCCCGCAAGATCATGCTCCAGGCGTTATCACCGCCTTCAGCGCCTGGCCGGTCTCGGCCAACGCGAAGGCTTGCATGGCTTGCTCCAGCGGAAAGCGATGGGTGACGAACTGGCCAGCCGGCACCCGTCCGCTCGCGATCAGGTCCAGCGCCTCGCGGAACTGCTTCAGCGTCAGCCCGAAAGCGCCCGTCACGTGGTGTTCTCCGTAGTGAACGGCGTTGAGGTCGAAGCGCGGAAGTTCGCCCGCCGGGAAACCGGCAAAGAGATTGATGAGGCCCCGCGGCCGCGTGATCCTGGCCGCGAGATTGGCAAGATCGGGCGAGCCCACCGCAACAATCGCGGCATCGGCCTGAAGGCCGCCAGCCTCTTCCGGCGCCAGTGCTTCATCCGCCCCCACCGCCAGCGCCGCCGCCCGCCGCGCCGCACTTCTCTGCACCACGCTGATGCGGCCAGCGCCGCGCGCCTTGGCAAGCATCACATGCAATAAGCCGATGGGCCCTGCCCCCAGCACGGCGACATGCGCGCCGGGCTGAAGGCCCATCACCTCCTGGCCGTTGATGACGCAGGCCAGCGGTTCGGCCAGCGCGGCCTCTTCGAAGCTCACGTCATCGGCCAGGGGGAGAACATGCCCAGCCTCCACGAAGGCGCGCGGCACATTCACCAACTCTGCGAAACCGCCATCGGGACCGTAGCCATAGGCGGCCAGATTCTCGCAGATGTTGCTGGCGCCCGCCTGGCAATGGCGGCACGTGCCGCAGGATAACGCCGGGCAAAGCACCACGCGCTGCCCCTTGGTGAAAGACGATGCGTTCTGCGCGTCGACGACACCGGCGAACTCATGGCCGAGGACGGCGGGAAGGCGGACGCCTCGTGTCTTGATGCCTCTGTAGATCCGCATGTCGGTGCCGCAGATGGCGGCGGCCTTGATGCGGATGGTCAGCCCCCCGGGCCCAGGAACCGGATCGGGCATCGATTCGAGGCCCATCCGGTTCGGTGCGCGTAAGACCAGCGCCTGCACCTCAGCTTGCCCGCGTCAGCCCTTGACCGCACCCATGGTGAGGCCACGCGACAGATGGTTCTGGATGAGGATCACCAGAAGCAGCGCAGGGAAGAAGGCGAGGAAGCCCACAAGCGCGATGGCGTTGTAGATGATGCCATCGGAGCCGCCGGAGAAGTTGGCCAGCGCCACGGAGAGCGGATAGGCGTTCTTGGAGGCGATGATCAGGGTGAAGAGATATTCGTTCATGGCAAAGATCGCGGCGATGACGGCTGCCGTGATGATGCCGGGCAGGCACATGGGAATGATGATCTCCCAAAGGATGCGAAGGTCCGTCGCACCGTCGGTGCGGGCCGCATCCTCGATCTCGGGCGGGATGTCGATCATGTAGCTCCGCACGATCCACACCACAATCGACAGGTTCATGGCGGCATAGACGAGCATGAGGGCCCAGACCGAGTCGATCAGCCCCATCTTGCCGAACAGGAAGAACATGGGCACGACGACCGCGGCGGGCGCCATCATCTTGGTGGACAGGATGTAATTGCCGATATCGGCGTTGCCCCTGAACTTGTAGCGCGCGAGCGCATAGGCGGCGGGGACGCCGAGGATCAGGCAAATGAAGACACTGCCCGAGACGGCGACGATCGAATTGTAGAAATACAGGCCGATCGGCCACTCGTTCCAGATCTTGGCCCAGGTCTCGATGGTGATGGTGGGGAAATAGATCGGTACCGGCGCGATGATCTCGTTGCGCGGGCGGAGCGCGATCGACGCAAAAAACAGGATCGGCAGAAAGGAGAAAATCCCCCAGATGGTCAATACAATCCAGCCCCAGCGGGGGCCTTCCATGCGCTTGCTCATGTTTCGGCTCCCGACCGGAAGAATTTTCGCACGAGAATCTGCGCGAGAATGACGGATGCGATCAGCAACAGCACCGAGGCGGCGGCGGCATAGCCCTGGTCGAAGCTGCGGAAGGCGGTCCGGTAGATGAAGTAGCTCAATGTTTCTGTATAGCCTGCGGGCGAGCCCTGCGTGATGATGGCCACCGCCGACATGTTGTTGAGAAGATCGATGCCGCGCAGCACGAGCGCGATCGCGATGATGGGGCGGAGCAGCGGCAGCGAGATGTTCCAGAACATCTGTCCAAATGACGCGCCATCGAGGCGTGCTGCTTCCTCGACCTCCTTGTCCTGGCCCTGAAGGCCGGCCACGAGAATGATGAACAGGAAGGGCGTCCACTGCCAGACGTCGGTGACGATGAGGACGAAACGGGCATTCCAGATATGCGCCATCCAGTCGACCGGGCTATCGACGAGGCCCAAACGCATCATGAGGTCGGAGATGACACGGCCGTCATTGAACAGGAGCTTCCACAAGAAACCGACCGCGGAGGGCATGAACAGCATGGGCAGCATGAACAGGATGCGCCAGCCCTTGACCCAGCGGGAGCGGTAGGCGAGTGCTGCCAACAGCAAGGCAATCGCAAACTCGATGGCGAGCGTTATGGACCCGAGAAGCAGGGTGTTCCACAGCGCCGTCCAGAAATGTTCGTCGCCGAACAGCACACGATAGTTCTCGAAGCCGACGTAATTGTTCTGCCAGTTGAACTTGCCGGTAAACAGCGAGCGGTAGACCGCGAAGGCACCGGGCCACAGCGTGATCCCCAGGAGATAGATGACGGCGGGCGCCAGCAGCAGATAGGGGAAGGCCTTCCGCATGAACGGCGAACGGCGGCGGACCACCCTTCGTGGAAGATCGAGCGCCGCGTCTGTCATGCAGGAAAAATCCTTTGATCGGGAATGGACCGGGGCCCCGCCTGCGCGGAGCCCCGGAACGTGGGGTCAGATCAGAACGGAAGCGGCTTGCCCTTGCCGATCCACAGGCCCGGCTCGGTGGCCGCGAAGTTCATGGGATCGGCACCCTTGTAGAAGCCGTTCTTTTCCATGATCGCCTTGACCTTGCCGGCGGCCTCGTCGAGGGCTTCCTTCGGCTTCTTCGTGCCGACGATGACCTCGTTGACGAGGAAGCCGATTTCCTGCTCGACCTGGAAGCCCGAGGGGATGCGCGGCGCGCACCAGGCATAGTCAAGCGACTCGGCCCAGACCTTGGCGGGCTGCGAAACCGAGCGGAGCTTCTCGTTGTTGAGCACCGACTTGGTGCCAGGCGCCACGCCGTTGGCATTGGCTTCGTTCATGGCCATGATCGACGACGTCGTCAGGTAGGCGAGCATGAGGAAGGCCGCTTCCGGCTCGGGCGAGGTCGAGGCCACGACCGAGGTCGAGCCAGCGATGTTCGGCGGCGCATAGGTGCCACCGGCAACGCGCGGCTCATAGATGGTGACGATGTCGTCGCCGATCTTCGACTGGTCAGGGCGGGTCGCCTGGGTGCCGGTATCCTGCCAGGAGATGTTGCAGGCGATCTGGCCACCGAGCATCGCAGCGCGGTTGGTCGGCCAGTCGGCGGCGGCAACGCCTTCGATGGCATGCTTGGAGAGGGCTGCGAGCATTTCGAGGCCCTTCACGCCGGCATCGCCGTTGAAGATCGGTTCCCACTTGTCGTTGAACAGCATCATGCCGTACTGGGCGGCGATGTGCTCCCAGGCATAGGTGGCCCAGAAGCCGCGGCCGGCCATCAGGCCGATGCCGGCAACGCCGGGTTCCGCCTTGTTGAGCTCGGGCGCGATGCGCAGCATCTCGTCATAGGTCGGGATGGTGTTCCAACGGTCGACCTCGTTGATGCCGATCTTCTTGAGGATCGACGGACGGACGTGGACCTGCTGGATGTCGCAGTCGAAGGGAATGCCGAGGATGCCCTTGTCGCCCCAGTGGCCGTAGTTGCGCTGATACGTCTCATACCAGTCGTCGAAGGGCAGGTTCCACTTGGCGACATATTCGTCCAGCGGCTTCAGGAAGCCCTGGGCGGCGAAGTCACCGAGCCAGGGAGAGAAGAACTGGATGGCGTCGAAACCGGCGTTGCCCGAGAGGAATTCGGCCACGACCTTGTCGTACATCGCATCGTCCGGGATCGACACGACGTCGATCTTGATGCCGGAAAGGTCGGCGAAGGGCTGCGTCTGGCTTTCAGCCGATTCACGGTCGGCGGCGCCGACGGCGAAGCGGACGGTCTTGCCGGCGTGCTCCTTGCGGACGGCTTCCCAGTCGACGGTGCGAATCCAGTCCTTCTTGGGATCCCAGAGTTCGTCATTGTCGCCGAGCTTGTACTGCTCGCGATAGGCCTTGTTGACCATGTTGCCGACATTGATCTTGGCGAGCACGTCCGCGGGGTTCGGAAGGCTCTGCGAGTAGGCGCTGCGCACGTTGAACAGCGACACGCCGCCCGTACCCGCCGCCAGCGCGGCGCCAGCCGCTGCGGTGGATTTGAGCAGCGATCGCCGCGTGATCCCATTCTTGGTCGTCAGCATTACGTCCTCCATTTGATGTGGCCTGTGTTGTGGGTCCGCGCCTCGCCTCAGGCCGGAGGCAAGCGGGGCTGTATCGAGTGAACCCTGTTTCGTCACACACTTGCGAAACAGCAATCAGATGCCGCATCATGGCCACGGCCCGGGGGAATGAAAAGCACGTCAGCACCTCCGATCCTCCCGTTGGCAGCCTCCTGTTCTGATGCAGGAGATCCGCAAGCTTCTGCGCCAGATTTGTGTACTAAATAACTGGCGTGAGTGCAAATGTTTCGTATTGCGGCAGTGCAACAAAGTTTCGCAATGCAAAAACCCGACACCGGAACGGACGATCCATGGCCTGAACGGCAGAATAGCCTCGCCGGACATCGGATTTGCAAGCGTTCCTCTGGGAATGAGACAAAAGTGCTGCCTTGCAGAGTTTAGTATCCTACGACACAATGGAAACTGGAAAAACCAGGCGGTCCCAACCATGCTGGACAATGCTCATTCACGCAAACATCGCGCGCCCTCGCCGGAGCGGGGTGCGGGCCGCATCGCCCGCAACCGCATGCGGATCGCGTGGATGTATTATGTCGAAGGCCTGACCCAGAATGAAATCGCCGACCGGCTGGGCATCGGGCGCGTCACCGTGGTGCGCAACATCAACGAGGCGATCAAGCAGCGCGAAGTCAAGATCTGGATCGAGGGCGAGGTTTCCGAATGCTTCGAACTCGAAGCACAGCTGAAGGACGCGTTCGGCTTCAAGGAAGCGGTGGTGGTGCCCGAGCCAGTGATGCCTGAAAACGTCACGAAGTCGATCGGCGTTGCCGCGGGCATGTATGTGTCCGATGCGCTGGCTGACGACATGACAGTGGGCGTGGGCTGGGGCGCAACACTTTACGAATCGCTGGCCACCCTCGCCCCGCGCGAACTCGAGAATGTGCAGGTGATCTCGCTGCTCGGCGGCATCG
>CAIYXE010000777.1 GCA_903930095.1 uncultured Hyphomicrobiales bacterium | reverse complement strand
GGCCCTCAAGGCAAGGTCCTGGTCCGATGTCGTGAAGCGCGGCGTCGAGCTGTCGAAGCCCGTCTACTACGCCCAGCTCCAGATCTACATGGCCTACATGGAGCTTGAGACCTCGCTCTTCACCTGCCTCAACAAGGATACGCAAGAACTCCATCACGAGCGGGTCGACCTCGTGCAGCATGTGGCCCAGGCGCTCTCCGACAAGGCCGCCGACATCATCCGCGCCGTTGAAGCCCGGGAACTTCCTCCGCGCATCGCGGGGAGTCCCGATTTCCATATCTGCCGTTTCTGTCCGTTCCACTCAACCTGCTGGGAGACAAGGTCATGAATGTTCCTGCGGCCTATGAGCTCAAACGCCTCTTTCCATCGAACCGAGCGTTCTTCAACGTTCTGGGAGACGTCGGCGGCATCGCCGTTGCCTCGGTCTATCACTTCCCTGATCAGATCTCTTTCGATTGTGCCGTGCCTTGGGACCAATGCCGTGATCCGGAGGGTCCGGCTATCCGGTTGCCGCACGAGCAGGTGATCTTTGAATTGCAAGATGACAGGCAGTTCCAATCGCTGATCGTCTTTTGTCAGCAGCGCGGTTCCGAAGTCGAGTCCTTCCTTATCATCAAGACCCTTAACAAGGCTGAATGGTATGCACCCATCGTTCGCGTGACATTTTGTTCCGGCGGGCGCTCGAGCGTGACACGGAACATATCCTACTGCCCTGACGAGGGAAATGAGACCCCTTTTGTGCGTCTTGCGGTAGGTATCGTTTACGGCGCCCTCAGCATTCTGGCCCGAAATCCGGTCATCACGAATGTCAGCATGCCGATGCCGCAAAGGCGGAAGTTCGCAAAAGCGGGAGTAAGCGGATGGGTATGGCACACCGTCAGCATTGATCCCTCCAAACTGACATTGTGCAGCCCGAACCAGGGCGGCACCCATGCGAGCCCCCGCTGGCACATCCGCCGTGGGCACTGGCGCAATCTCGCCGACGGCCGCCGCATCTTCATCCGCGAATGTCAGGTTGGCGACATGACCCGCGGCGGCGTGGTCAAGGACTACGAGGTCGCGGCATGAATACGCAGATCGAATGCTCCTCCAGAGAAGAATGCTTGCCGGAAATCTGGAAAGAGGTTCCCGGATATGAGGATTACGACGTTAGCAGCATAGGGCGTGTTCGCCGTCGTGAAAGCGTGGGCCGTTGGCCAGCCAATCATGTCTTGCGACCGGGAGAGTCGTACAGCGGCCATCTTTATGTCATTCTCACCGGGCCGGACCGTCGGTGCCGCAAGGAGTTCGTCCATCGTCTGGTTGCCAAGGCTTTCATTGGCCCGCCCCCTTTTGAGCGCGCCATGGTCCTTCATCACGACGACTGCCCGAAGAACAATCACCCCGAGAACCTCTATTGGGGTGACCACCGCCAGAATGTTCGTGACGCCAAGCTCAATCGAAAGGGTCCCGCCGAGGTCAGTCAGCGCGGGGCACAGCCTGGTAGCAAGAACTCTTCGGCAGTGCTGAGCGAAGATGATGTCCGCCAGGTCCTCCGTCAACTTGACATGGGGCTCTGCGGTGCCTGCATCGCCAGGCTCCATGGCGTTCGCAAAGAGACAATCTATTCGATCGCCAAGGGACGTACCTGGCAGCATCTCGAAAGGCCGGTGTCATGACAGACATACAGTTGACGCCGCAACAACTTGCCGGGGTGAGGCGTATCGTCAACTGGTTCCGTAATGAGACGAAGCAACAGCAGGTGGCGAGGCTCTTTGGCTATGCCGGTTGCGGGAAGTCCACTATTCTCAGCTTCATCCTCGCGGAACTCGGTCTTAGCACGTCCGTATCCTCGAGACATTGCGTGCCCGATGTGGTGACCGCCACCTTCACCGGCAAGGCGGCCCTCGTGCTGCGGCGCAAGGGAACGCCGGCCCGCACCATCCACAGCCTCATCTACAGCGTCGTCCAGGCAACCGAGGAGGAGGTCGAAGCTGCTGCCGCGAAGATCGAGGAGGCGAAGCGGCAGGCGCGGGGCCTCACGGGCTT
>CAIYXE010000776.1 GCA_903930095.1 uncultured Hyphomicrobiales bacterium | reverse complement strand
GAGCTGCTGTCGATTTATGCCGAACTCTGGCCGAAACTCGCCGACTGGAACCAGAAGCTCGAAGCCTTCCGGAAGTGAGCACACATGACTGACTGGAATGAGCTGATCAGCGACGTCGTTGCCGGAAACTGGAGAGACCCCATCTCCGGCAAGACGGCCACCGTGCCCTTCGAGGTGATCCGCATCGAGGAGGATTTCGAGGGCGGCGAGGCGGATCTGCTGGCGCCGCTGAAACTCGGGAAGCGCTTGGCCGTCGTCTCTGACGTCAACACGCATGAGGCCATGGGCCGCCGCGTCGCCAAGCACCTGAAAGGCCTTGGCACAGTGGACGAGCTGGTGCTGCCCGGCCACATTCACTGCGACGAGCCGATGATCGCCATGGTGCAGGACAAGACGCGCCATGCCGACGCCATCATCGCCGTGGGCTCGGGCGCGCTGTCTGACACCTGCAAATACGCCACCTTCAAGGATGGCCGGAAATACGCCACCTTCGGCACTGCCGCCTCGATGAACGGCTATGCCGCATCGACCGCCTCGGTGACGCTTGGCAATGGCTACAAGACCTCGCTTCCCGCCCACGCGCCGCGCGGCATCTTCCTCGACCTTAAAGTCTCTGCCGCCGCCCCGCACTGGCTTTCCGCCGCGGGCTTAGGGGACTCGCTTTGCCGCCCCACGGCCCAGGTTGAATGGTGGGCCTCGCACCGCCTCTTTGGGACCTTCTATTCGGGCGTTCCCTACACGCTCATCGGCGGCGATGAGCCGCGCATGATCGAAAGTGCCGCGGGCCTCAAGACCCACGACATCGCCGCCAACGGCCACCTCCACCGCGTGTTGACGCTGTGCGGCCTCGGCGTCTGCTTCACCGGCGTCTCGCATCACGGTTCAATGGGCGAGCACCAGGTCTCGCACTGGATCGACATGTTCGCAGGCGAGAAGCACCCCGGCACCACGCACGGCCAGCAGGTGGGTGTTGCCTCCCTCGCCATCGCCAGGCTCCATCACCAGCTCTTCGCGCTGGACACGCCCCCTCTCATCAAGGCCACCCACATCGAGGAGCGCGAGTTCATCCAGCGCTACGGCGAGGACATCGGCCGCATGTGCTATACGGAAGCCAAGAAGAAATCCTTCGACCGTGCGGGTGCGGAAGCCTTCAACCGCAAGCTCTCAGAGATGTGGCCGCAGCTGCGTGAAGAGCTCCGCCCCATGCTGATGGACCCGGCGAAGATGAAGGCCACCATCGCCGCAGCCGGCGGCCCCACCACCGCAACAGAGCTCGGCCTTGACCGCAAGGTCTGGCGCGATGCCATGAAATTTGCCCGCGACGTCCGCAACCGCTGGTCCTTCCTGGATCTCGCGGACGATGCCGGCCTCCTCGATGATTTCCTTGCCCGCGACGAACAATAGGACCGTACACACATGGCATCGGTAACGATCAGACAAGTCAGGAAGAACTACGGCAACCTTGAGGTCGTGCACGGTATCGATCTCACGATCGAGGATGGCTCCTTCGTCGTGCTGCTCGGGCCCTCGGGCTGCGGCAAGTCCACGCTGCTCCGCATGATCGCGGGACTCGAAAGCGTCACCGCGGGTGACATCGAGATCGAGGGCAAGCGCGTCAACAACGTCCACCCGAAGGACCGGAACATCGCCATGGTGTTCCAGAACTACGCGCTCTACGCCCACATGAAGGTCAAGGACAACATGAGCTTTTCGCTGCAGCTCGCCAAGCGGCCGCAGTCCGAGATCGACGAGAAGGTGAAGTGGGCCGCCAAGATCCTCAACCTTGAGCCCTATCTGGACCGCTACCCGCGTGAGCTGTCTGGCGGCCAGCGCCAGCGCGTCGCCATGGGCCGCGCCATCGTGAGAAACCCCGCGGTCTTCCTGTTCGACGAGCCGCTCT
>CAIYXE010000775.1 GCA_903930095.1 uncultured Hyphomicrobiales bacterium | reverse complement strand
TTCTGTGCAACGACAAGGCGCCGCTCCCGCGCAGCGCTTTCGAACGCCCTGTAGACGCGGGAATCCTGAAAGCTCTGACCCGCAATGAGGCCCAGCCTCAACGTGTTGTTCTCCCCGAGCAGGGTGATGACGTCACTCAGGTCATAACGATCCTTATCATCATCTCTGATGTAGAGAGCCATGCGTGCCTGGCGGTAAGGTATCGAGTAGTGAAAGCGTTCGTCTTCAAAGTCAGGTTTATATGCCCCGAATGCGAGGTCCAAACGGCCGGATAACAGGGCCTCCTGCTGCTGCGTCCAGTTGAGCTTCGTGAAGACAATGTCGATCCTGGCTGCGCGCGCCACGGTGGAAACAATCTCCATATCCATTGTGCGCAGGCCGCCAGACTCTGCGGCGGAGCTATTCTGAAGCGCCACGGTCGGCGCGGATCCGACGCGAAGCGTGATCTGAGGAAAATCGCCACGATCTGCGCCAATAACCACCGGTGAACGCGAATTCGGCTTGTCGGCCCAAGCACCGGAGAGAGCCGCAAGCGCAATCGAAACCAGAATAATGACGGTCAGGGCTACGGATCTCAGCATGGTGACAGTTTCTTGATGCCGGTTGTCTTGCTGACTGGACCTTATCGCAGCCTCAATCACTGATGTGAGTTAAACTGGATCACCGGCGACTGAAAGCAGAGTATTGATCATTCTGCACACATTCTGCCTCAACGTGACATCTGCGTGAACGACTTAAGGGAAGTGTGGCGACATTCCTGCGATACAATCAGTGTCAATAATGACCGCGTCACCATTGAACAGGCCAGCAAGTGTCACTTCCTGGCCGGCCCTGATACGATCTGTCTTCGATCAGACGGAGGTTCAGCCACCTCTGGTGACGGAGTACCAATCCTCACTGGACCCAATGGCTTGAGAAACTCATGCACTGACATTCGGCTTGGGCCATGATGACGCCATTCACAGTGTTTGACTCCGAAGAACGTCAAGGATTACCAAGTGTAGTTGTTGACCACGCGCCATCAGCCATTAGGTCCTCGTGCGCGCAGACACTCAGCGGAGAATGCATGTTCCGGTTTATCCGATCTCCCTTACTGCTCGTTTTGGCGCTCGCAGTTTCTTTGGGGGCAGCGACAGCGAAGACACTGGTGTTCTGTTCGGAAGGATCACCTGAGGGCTTCGATCCGGCACTTTACACTGCCGGCACCACCTTCGACGCCTCATCAAAGCCCGTTTACAATAGATTGCTGGCTTTCAGACGCGGCACCACGGATGTTATCCCCAGCCTCGCGGAGAGTTGGGACGTATCAGAAGACGGATTGGTCTACACCTTCAACCTGCGGCGGGACGCGCCGTTTCATTCCACGGACTATTTCACGCCGACGCGTCACTTCAATGCAGACGATGTGATCTTCTCGTTCGAGCGCCAACTCAGGAAGGATCATCCGTGGAATCAGTACGTGGCTGGCACGACGTGGACATCGTTCGATTCACTGTCGATGCCAGATCTCTTGAAAGCAGTTGAGAAGATTGATGAGTACACGGTCAGGTTCGTGTTGAGCCGCCCTGATGCGTCAATGCTTGCAAACCTGGCAATGGACTTCGCGTCCATCATGTCGGCGGAGTATGCGGCAAAGCTTGCTGCGAACGGCAACAAGGAGATGCTCAACATTCTGCCAATCGGAACCGGACCATTCGAGTTCGTTGCCTATCAGGCAGATAGCGTCCTGCGGTTTGCTGCCCATGATGGTTACTGGGCGGGAGAGCCGCCAATCAAGAACTTGGTTTTCTCGATCACCACAGATGCAACGACACGTCAGCTGAAGTTGAAGACTGACCAGTGTCACGTGGCGCCATACCCCAATCCCGCGGACTTCGAGGCACTCCGTACCGATCCAAGCTTGCAGGTGATGGAGCAGGATGGCCTGAACATCGGCTACCTTGCCTATAATACCACACAGTCCCCTTTTGACAGGGTCGAGGTGCGCAAGGCTCTTAACATGGCGATCAACAAGCAGGCCATTGTTGAGGCAGTGTTTCAGGGTGCCGGTCGAATTGCAAAGAACCCGATCCCACCAGCCATGTGGTCATACAATGACGAAGTTGAGGATGATCCCTATAACCCGGATCAAGCGGCCAAGCTTCTGAAGTCGGCTGGCATCGGCGTTCTTAAAATGAAGATATGGGCGATGCCAGTTCAGAGGGCGTATAATCCCAACGCGCGACGTATGGCCGAACTGATCCAGGCCGATTTTGCCAAGGTCGGAGTAGAAGCTGAAATCGTATCCTATGAATGGGCGGAATACCTCAAGCGATCCAAAGAACAAGATCGCGACGGAGCAGTGCTTCTGGGCTGGACCGGCGGGAATGGCGACCCCGATAGTTTCCTCGCGCTGCTGCTGGGCTGTGACGGTGTCGGCCGTTCCAATCGTGCGCAGTGGTGCGATGCGGAGTTCGAAGAACTGATACAGAGGGCCAAAGTTGTCAACAGCAAGAGTGAACGCACAAAGCTGTATGAACAAGCTCAGACGATATTCAAACGAGAAGCACCGTGGGCGACGATCGCTCACTCCGTGGTGCAACTCCCCATGTCCAAGAAGGTTTCAGGGTACATCATGGATCCACTTGGAGGCCATT
>CAIYXE010000774.1 GCA_903930095.1 uncultured Hyphomicrobiales bacterium | reverse complement strand
CTGCTGATGAAGCTGCAGAAGGATACCAACGTCTCCTACCTCTTCATCACCCATGACATTGCCACGGTGCGGGCGAGTTCGGATGAGATCGTGGTCATGCACCAGGGCAAGGTGGTGCAGCAGGGGCCGAAGTCCCAGGTGCTGAACCCGCCCTATCCGGCCTATACGGAGCTTCTCCTGTCCTCGGTGCCGCAGATGGACCCGGACTGGCTGACGAACCTGCTCGCCCAGCGCGCCCAGGGCAAGGTGAAGGCCTAGGAAGCGCTCCCCCTCGCCCCGATGCATGTGGGGGAGGGGTGAGGGCGTCTCTCCGCGAGAGAACCGCCTCGCTGCCGCGCCCGCAGGCATCAAGGGTCAGCCACCGGAACCGCGTGTGCCCGCCTTGACGGCGGCCCAAGGCCTCTGCATGACGAGAGGCTGACTGCATCATTTACAGGACTGCCCCTTGCCCACATCCGCACTGTCCCATCTCCGCAAGAGTCTCGGCGGCACCAGCTTCATCGACAAGGGCGAGGGCGAGGAAATCCTCCTTATCCATGGCGTGGGCCTCAATGCGGAGGCCTGGGCGCCGCAGATCGCGGCCTTCTCGGCCACGCACCGTGTCATCGCGATGGACATGGCGGGCCATGGCGACAGCCTGGCGCTGCCCGGAACGGCAACGCTCGAAGACTACGTGGCCCAGGCGCGGCGGCTCCTCGACGACCTCGGCATCACGGCGGTGAATGTCGTGGGCCATTCCATGGGCGGGCTCGTGGCCATGGGCCTTGCCATCGCGCACCCGCAGCGGGTGCGGCGGCTGGCGGTGCTGAATTCCGTTCATGAACGGAGCCCTGAGGCCCGCGCCGCAGTGGAGGCGCGCGCCGCAGCGATTGCCCCCGGCCTCAGCTTCGAGCCGGCGCTCGACCGGTGGTTCGACAAGGACGAGGAGACCCTGCGCGAGCGCGTACGCCACTGGCTGGAGCGAACCGATCTCGCCTCATACGCCACCGCCTACCGCATCTTCGCCACCTCCGACCGCGACTTCACGGACAGGCTTTCCGCCATTCTCTGCCCGGCACTCTTCGCCACCGGCGATGGTGACCCGAACGCGACACCCGCCATGGCCGAGGCGATGGCAGGGGCTGTCATGCGCGGCAGGAGTGCAATCATCGCGGGCGCACGCCACATGATGACGCTTACCCACTGGCAGGAGGCCAATGCGCTGCTCTCGGCACTCTTCGCCGAGCGCCTGAGCAGCTTCGACAACCGGGAACTCCGCAGCGCCTTCGGCAGCTTCATGACGGGGGTCACCATCGTGACGACGGCGGGGATTGACGGGCAACCCCGGGGCTTCACGGCAAACAGCTTCACCTCCGTGTCGCTGGAGCCGCCGCTTCTCATGGTCTGTATCGGCAAGTCGGCCGCCAGCGTTGACGTGTTCCGAAAGGCGCAGGGCTTCGCGGTCAACATCCTGTCCGAGGCGCAGAAGGACACCTCCGCTCTCTTCGCTTCCAAGCGCCCGGACAAATTCGAGGCGGTCGGCTGGCGGCCGGGGCCTTTCGGCGATCCGCTGCTCGAAGGTGCAGCCGCCTGGTTCGACTGCGCGCGCTACCAGGTGATCGACGCGGGCGACCACATCATCCTCATGGGCCGGGTAGAGGCCTTCTCCTATACGGATGCCAATCCGCTGGGCTATGCCCGCGGGCACTACATCACCCTCGGACTGGAGCAGGCGGCGGTCAATGCCGCCTCGTCCTCCAGCCGCACCGTGGTGGGTGCGATCCTCGAGAACGACAACCGGCTGATCCTCCTGCCTGACGCCTCCCGCCCCAACGGGCTGGTGCTGCCGGAGGCCGGGCGCAGCGGACCCAGCGGCAGCGCCTCGCAACTTCACGATTTCCTGGTGCGCGAAGGCCTTGATGCCACGCTGGGCTTCCTCTTCGCCGTGTTCGAGAACCCCGGCACGCGCGAGCAATGCATCTATTACCGGGGCGAGGCGCTGCTCCATGCGCGCGGGCGCACGGTGCTGGCGGACTTTGAGGACATCCCGTGGGACAGGCTCCCCGACGAGGCGACCCGCTCCATGCTCCGCCGCTATGCCGAGGAGCGCAAGATCGGCCGCTTCAAGGTCTATTCGGGCGACCACCGCCAGGGCACCGTCAAGGCCGTCGACTGAGGCTACTGATAGACGCCTATCAGGAATTGACGGAAAAGGCCGGGCAGGCTTTGATGAAGCATGGTCAGGGCTACCATAGAGGATGTCGCGTCCGCGGCCGGCGTGAGTGTTGCGACGGTCGACCGTGTGCTGAACGGGCGCGCGGCAGTGCGGCCGAAAACGGCAGAGCGGGTTGAGCAGGCGGTACGCCGCCTCAACTACCAGCCGGACAGGCTGGCGGCACGCCTCGCCCGGGCCCGCGAATACCGTTTCTGCTTCATCCTGCCGGAGGGTTCCAACGCCTTCATGATCGCACTTGGCGATGCGGTGCGCGAAGAGGCCGCCCGCATGCAGCATGAGAAGGTGGTGATCGACCTTCGCCATGCCGACGTGTTCAAGGCTTCCCTGCTGGCCGCCGCGCTGGACGAGATCGGTCCTGTCTATGACGGCGTGGCGGTTGTGGCGCTCGACCATCCGCAGGTGCGTGAAGCCATCAATGCGCTGCATGAACGGGGCGTCAGCGTGGTTACCCTCGTGTCGGATGTTCCAGCTTCGCGGCGGGATCATTATGTCGGCATTGACAATTCGGCAGCGGGGCGCACCGCGGCAACGCTGATGGGCCGCTATCTCAGCGGGCGGAAGGGCAAGGTGGGGCTGATCGCCGGATCGCTGTCCTTGCGCGACCATATCGAACGGCAGTTCGGCTTCGAGCAGGTGATGGCGCATGACTATCCGAACCTCACCCTGCTCCCCGTGCGTGAGGGCCGTGATGACCGTGACAAGGTGCAGAGCGTGGCCGAGCAGCTTCTGGCTGACCATCCGGACATGATCGGGCTTTACAATGTGGGTGCGGGCTCTGCCGGCATCGCCGCCGCACTCGAGGGCGCGGGCCGCCAGCGCGAGCTGGTGTTCATCACCCATGAACTGACGGACGACACGCGCCGCGCGCTCATCGACGGCACGATCGACATCATCATCAACCAGGATGCCGGCCACGAGGTGAGAAGCGCCATCCGCGTTCTCATGTCGAAGGCCGATCGCGCGCCCATCGTCGAGCAGATGGAGCGCATCCGTATCGATATCTATCTTCGTGACAACATTCCGTGAGGGAAGACGCATGTATCTTGGTCTGGATTTCGGCACATCATCGGTGAAGGGCGTCCTGATCGACGCCAAGCAGAAAATCGTGGCAACGGCCTCAGCAGCCCTGAAGGTCTCGCGCCCGCAGCCCGGCTGGTCGGAGCAAAATCCGGAGGACTGGTGGAAGGCCTGCAACATCGTGGTGAAGACGTTGGGCAAGATGAAGCCCAAGGCGATTGCCGCCGTCGAGGGCATCGGCCTTTCGGGCCAGCAGCATGGCGCGACTTTGCTGGGCAAGGATGGCAAGGTTCTGCGGCCCTGCATCCTGTGGAACGATGCGCGCTCCTTCAAGGAGTGCGAGGATATTGAGGCGCGGGAGCCGAAGGCACGCGCCATCTCCGGCAATATTCCGCTCGCGGGCTTCACCGCGCCGAAGCTGGTGTGGGTGAAAAAGCATGAGCCGAAGACCTTCGCACAGGTGGCAAAGGTGCTGCTGCCCAAGGACTATATTCGCCTCAGAATGACCGGGGAATATGCCTCCGACATGTCAGACTCCTCTGGCACCTACTGGCTGGACGTGGCGCGCCGGGACTGGTCGGAGAAGCTTCTCGCTGCAACCGACATGAGCCTCGACCAGATGCCGAAGCTTTATGAGGGGACCGATGCGACCGGGCGCCTCACGCCCGCCGTGGCGCGCGCCTGGGGCATGCCCAGGCGTCCTGTGGTGGCGGGCGGCGGCGGCGACAATGCGGCGGCAGCCTGCGGCATCGGCGCCGTCACTGACAACTCAGCACTGGTCTCCATCGGCACGTCGGGCGTCATGTTCGTGTCGAACGACACGTTCCGCCCCAATGCAGGCCGCGCCGTGCACGCCTTCTGCCATGCGGTGCCCGGCACATGGCACCAGATGGGCGTGATCCTCTCGGCGGCGGGCAGCCTCGAATGGCTGGCAGGCGTGCTGGGGGTTCCTGCGCCCAAGCTCACAGGCGCACTCGGCAGCAAGCTTCTCGGGCCTTCGCCCGCGCTCATGCTGCCCTATCTCTCCGGCGAGCGGACGCCCGTGGCGGATGCGCAGGTCAGGGGCCTCATCATGGGGCTGGGCCATGAGAGCGACCACAAGGCGCTGACCCATGCAGCACTCGATGCCGTGGCCTTCGCCTTCCGCGACTCGCTGGAAGCCTTGAAGGATGCGGGAACGGAAGTGAAGCGCGTCACCGCCGTGGGTGGTGGGTCCAAGTCCGAACTCTGGCTCAAGATCATCGCCACCGTGCTGGGCGTTCCCGTCGATCTTCCGGCTGCGGGTGACGTTGGCGGGGCCTTCGGTGCGGCCCGCCTCGGCCTGATCGCCGCGACGGGTGCTGACTTCCGAAAAGTTCTGACGGCGCCGAAGACCGCGCGCACCATCAAGCCTGAGGCGAAAGCGCGCGAGGCTTACGAGGAACACTACCGCCGCTATGTGAAGATTTATCCCGCGATCAAGGAGATTTATCGCTGATGTCCCAGTTCTATTCCGTCAAGGACCCGGTGAAATACGAAGGCCCGCATACAACAAACGAGCTTGCCTATCGCTGGTACAATCCCGACCAGATCGTGATGGGCAAGCCCATGCGCGACCAGATGCGCTTCGCGGTGGCCTATTGGCACACGCTGTGCTGGCCGGGCGGAGATCCCTTCGGCGGCGACACCTTCATGCGCCAGTGGCACCACATGGGCGACGAGATGGCGGCCGCCCGCATGAAGGCGGACGTCATGTTCGACACGCTCGAATTGCTGGGCGTGGACTTCTTCTGCTTCCATGACCTCGACATTGCGCCCGAGGGCAAGTCGCTGAAGGAGTTCAACGCCAACGTCACCGAGATCGCCAAGATCTTCGAGAAGAAGATGGCGGCGAAGAACAAGAAGCTCCTTTGGGGCACGGCCAACATGTTCTCCAACCGCCGCTTCATGGCGGGTGCGGCGACCAACCCGGACCCGGACGTCTTCGCCTATTGCGCAGCGCAGGTGAAGCACTGCCTGGACGTGACCAAGGACTTGGGCGGCGCCAACTACGTGATGTGGGGTGGGCGTGAGGGCT
>CAIYXE010000773.1 GCA_903930095.1 uncultured Hyphomicrobiales bacterium | reverse complement strand
CCGCGGGAGCAGCTTCCATGGCGGCGACGCGGCTGTTGAGGGTTTCGATCTGGGCCTTCAGCGCCTCGAGATCGTCGGCTTGAGCGCCGGCAGCGGTCACAGCAAGAGCCGCACCACCCAGAAGCGCCATCTTAATCGATTTCATCTAAGTTCTCCCAAGTCTCTTGGAGTTTGAGTAGAGTTCCCCCCCCATCCCCTGCAAACGGTTGCTGGAGGGCCATGCCGATCGGGCACGGATTGAGTTCTCTCCGCATTTGCTGAAAACATCAATCGATTGCAGTGGGTCAAAACCCGAATTTTGCCACCTGTAACCCATTTGCCACAGTTCCCGCCTGACAGCCTCGCGATGGAAAAGACAGCCAAGTCAGCACCTTAGCGCCAATCTTGCCATGTCCAACCCCCCTCCGGCCCATCGCCCCGCCACATCCCTCCACCATCCCGCCACAGATGGGGCAGCCCCGTCCCCGCCGCCAAACCCACGATTCGGCCACCCCAAAAAGAAAACGGCCCGCAAATCGCGGGCCGTCTCCAGTCGTCGTTTGTTTAGATTAGAAGCGCCAGACCGACACGAGGTCGATGGAGAAGGTGTCGACGTCCACCTCCACATCTTCAACCGTGTCCCAAAGATTGTCATCGAAGTTCTCGTCGCCGTAGACCGAGTAAGACGTCGACGTTGTGTACCATTCAGCCTCAACACCGATCGTCAGCTGATCGACCGGCGTGTAGTAAATGCCACCGAGCACACCGTAGGTATCATACTCGACATCCGTCAGAGAATAGCCCTCGTCGATATCTGCGTCGGCATTTTCAAACGAGATATCGTCGCCCTCACGCTTCTTGTAGCCACCGGCGATTTCGGCATGGATACCGTCGGTGAGGCCGAAGCTTGCGAGACCAGTGATGCCCCACCAGGACTGGTTGTATGGCACGGCAGCCGTGATGTTGCCGTCGGTCTCTTCGGTCAGCGGGCCTTCGCCCATGGCAGCAGCAAGGGAGAGATTTGCCATGTCGCCAAGGGCAAAGCCGACGCCAACGCCAACCTGCCACATCGCATCGAGTTCGCTATCCAGGAGGTCAAAGTCGGCCTTTTCACCGTCTCTTTCAAGCGATATGGTGTTATACTCGTCGCCGTTGACCCCACGCCACACGCCTGAAATCTCGCCCGAGAAGATGTCGCCGGAGTACTTCATCTCACCAGCGACGCCAAGCTCATCTTCATTGGCTACGTCGTCCGCGCCGAAGTTATCTCCGCCAGCGCGAATCGAAGCGTCTTCCAACGCAATGGCGAAGGACACGGGGCCAGAGCCGTAGGAAAGGCGCAACTGGGTGGTGTCGTTCGGATTGAAGGCCAGATCGGCATTATCCGTGTAGTAGCACGTGCATGCGCCGTCATAGCCGTAGCCGATGTTGCCGAGCGAGCCGGTATAGCCGCCGCCGAAGGTCAGTTCCGGCGTCATGGCCCAATAGCCCCAGGCCACGTCGCTGTAGACGTCACCGGAGCCGTTTCCGTTGAAGTTGGCGCGCAGACGGATGTCAACGCCCACTTCGCCAACGGCCGTGTCGGTGGATGCCTTCACGCGGATCTGGCCGCGCGCCTTCACATCGATGTCGTCATCGTCAGCGCTTCCGCTGGCGGACTCATTTTCGTCGAAGACCCATTCTTCATTCCCCTGGTCCCAGTTATAGAAGTCACGGCTGGCGTCGACGCTTTCATTTTTATAAACCAGACCGGCGCGGGCATAACCCGACCAGGTGATGGTGGTGCCAGCGGGGGCGTCAGCCGTCGGCAGGACGCTGATCACCGTGGACTTGGTGCCATAGGCGGCGCGTTCCCGAGCGGTGAAGCCGAGGCCCGGGGTTTCCTGCAGTTCGCCTTCGGAGATGGCGATCAGCTGATAGCCGGTGGGAACCGACGGGGCGGTTTCCATGGCGGCGACGCGGGTGTTGAGTGCGTCGATCTGGGCCTTGAGGGCTTCGAGATCGTCGGCCTGGGCGCTGGCGGCAGTTACGGCCATCGCCGCACCACCCAGAAGCGCCATCTTGATCATCTTCATTCGGTGTTCTCCCAAGTCTCTTGGAGTTTGTGGAGCCCCCCATCCCCTGCAAATGGTGCTGGAAGGCAATGCACGAGATCATCGAGCACGGGTAGGTTGTCTCTTCAAATGGAGGAAAGATCAACTTCCAAGATGTGTCTGCTGCCGGATTTTGGTTCGGCTGTTACACAAAGGACACAGTTTTTGCGTGCAGGAATTTCCGAAAGAATCTCTATTTACTTCAGAGAATTAAGGTTTTCGCTTTTGCAAACGATTGCTGTTCTTGCGTATGGAAAATACCCCTCCAGCCAAAATCTGTGGCCTTGCCGGATAGAAGGACGGCGGAGATTGCCGAATCGCCGTTTTTGCATAGGGCGCCGGAGAGGCCGTTCCGCCTGCTCGACTTAAGGCCGGAGTTGCAGGATAGTCCGTTTTGAAACCGGAGAATCGACCCCATGCCGCCGCTCAGGCCTGCCCGCTGGCTGATCCTTGCGCCCCTGGCGATCCTGCCGCTGATTGCGGCGCTGGTCGTGCAGGGTCCGGCGGCGGGGCGTGACGCCACCGGTGACTTCAGCCTGGCCGGCTATGCGCTGCTGCTGCAGCATCACTGGTTCTGGCTTGCCGTCACGCTGGGGATTGGTGTCTGGTCTGGCTGGCACACCGCCATCGACCGCCCGTATTATGAGCCGCCGGCTGAGCCATGAGCAGAGATGACCTGATCCTGTATCTGGCCGAGCTCGGCCTCACGCTGCTGGCGCTGTTCCTGCTGGGCTGCCTGCTGGGGGCGCTGGCCTGGCGGATGCGGAATCGACCGCCGCCAGCCAGCCAGTGATGGCGGCGCGGCTGTCTGCCTCGTCGAGGAAGGGCACGTGTCCGCGAAGGGCGATGGTGGCGGCGGACAGGCGCGGGTGGCGGGCCTGCATCTCGGCCACCGTCCGCTCACTCAGCAAATCGGAATAAGCGCCGCGCAGGACGAGGCAGGGGAGGGCCGCCAGCATGTCGAACAGCGGCCAGAGTTCCGGCACCTTTCCGGCGGTGATATCCTCCGCGGAGGGGAAGGTGACGGCGAGCGCGGGGTCATAGTCGGCGCGCGGCTTGCCCTCCACCTCACGGTAGACGCGGCGCGCGAAGGCCAGCCAGTCTGCCTCGGCAAGGCCGGGGAAGCCGGGGTTGATGGATTTGAGTGCGGCCACGGCCTCGTCCCAGCCCGCAAATTGCGGGTCAGCACCGAGATAGCCCCTGATGCGCAGCAGCCCCTCCGTCTCGATGCGCGGGCCGATGTCGTTGAACAGCACGCCCGCCATGCGGGGCAGGGCGCGGGCCGCCATGACCATGGCCGCGATTCCCCCGCGCGAGGTGCCGATGACGGCGAAGCGCTCCACGCCGAGGTGGTCGAGCACGGCCAGCGTATCGGCCACCTCATGGTCGGGGCGGTAGGTTGCAGGGTCGGCCCGGCCGCTGTTTCCGCGGCCGCGGAAGTCCAGCGCCACCACCCGGCGCGATGCCGCAAGCCACGGTGCGATGGTCTCGAAGTCCCTGGCGTTGCGGGTCAGGCCCGGCAGGCAGACGGCAGGTGTGAGGCCACCTGCCGCGCCATAGTCGCGCGCATAGAGGCGCGTGCCGTCGGCGGCGGCGACCATGTGTTCGCGAAAACCGGTCATGCGATGGGCCTCAGTCGCAGCCGGTGATGAGGTCGGTGATCGACTGCTTGGCGCAAGGGGGCTTCTCCGCGCTGGCCTCCGCCTCTTCCGGCGGGGACGAGGTGGAGGCAACGCTGAGGTCGGCCGGACGTGAGCCCCGTGCGAGGTCCACCGTCATCGGCCGCACCGTCTTCGGCGCAAGCCGTGAGCGGTAGACATGCAGGTTCTGCAGCACCTTCTGCACATATTGGCGCGTCTCCTGGAAGGGGATCGATTCGACCCAGTCGATCGGGTCGATCTCGCCGGTGCGGAAGTCGCCATAGTCCGCGATCCACTCACGCGAGCGGCGCGGGCCCGCATTATAGGACACGAGCGTCAGCACATAGGATCCGCCGTGGTCGGCGATGAGATCGCCCAGATGCGCGGCCCCCAGCTTCACGTTGTATTCCGGATCGAGCAGACGGTTCGGGTTGTGCTTGATGCCGTGCTGCCTGGCGATCAGCTTCGCCGTGCCGGGCATGATCTGCATCAGCCCCTGTGCGCCCACCTTCGAGCCGGCATTGGGGTTGAACTCGCTTTCCTGGCGGGCCAGCGCGAAGACGAGGGGCTTTTCCACCGGCTTGCCGATCTGCTTCCAGTCCGGCAGCGCGCGGATGGGATAGCCCCATGCGTCGATGTCGATGTTCTGGGCGGCAGACGCCTTGGCCAGCCTCACCGCCATTGGCGCGCCGCCCGCGTCCCACACGATTTCGGCCACGGCGTTCATCTCGTCGGTCGTCTCGAAGCGGTTGGCGAAGGACCACAGGAACATGTGCAGGTCGCCCGGCTTTCCGGCCTTGGTCATGATCCCGAAGGCGCGCACCACCTCGTCCTTCTCGGCCTTGGCCTGTGCGGCGGCGGAAGCCTTGCCGCTGTCGATCTCCTCGGGCACCTTGCCGAGGCCCACCTTCTCACGCGCCAACTGGCCATAATAGACGGTGGAATAGCTGGAGGCCTGCTTGTAGGCCGCCTTGGCATCGCCCTTGCGGCCCATGGCCTCGAGGCTGCGGCCCGTCCAATAGCCCGCGCGCGCCTTCTCGGTGCGTGACTTGGCGATTTCGCCGAGGCGGGTGAAGTGCCTGAGCGCGGTCTCCGGGTCTTTCAGGTCGCGGAGCGCAATCCAGCCCGCGAGGAATTCGCCTTCCTCCGCCTCCGGCCCCTTGTTGAAGCCGTGGGCGCGCGAGATCTGGTAGGCAGCCTTGCGTGCCGCTGACTTGTCGTCGACGCCGATCGAGCGGCGCGCGATGATGCGGCGCTCGACCCACCAGGCCTCAGCGTCGCCCATCTTGGCGGCCTCGCCCGGCACATCGAGCAGAATGGCGCGCGCCTTGTCGAACTGCCCCTTGGTGCGGTGGTAGCGCACCAGCGCATAGCGCATGGCCAGCGCCTGGCGCATGGAGGAGGGCAGGCCCCGATACTGCTTGTCAGCGCCCGCCTCGCCACGGATCAGCTTCTGCGCCACCGCGGCGGCTTTCTGGTAGTCGGAGGGAAGGCGCTTGGCGGCGCGGATCGCCGCATTGGTTTCCTGCGCATAGACGAGGCGCCACATGCGGCGCTGGTGGTCGTCCGCGGTCAGCATCTTGCCGAATTCGGAGACGATGGCCTTCTCGAGTTCCGCGGTGATCTCGGGGTCGGTCCACACCTTGCGGAGTTCGGCGCGGGCGCGCTCGCCCTCGCCCGTGGCCTGAAGCGCGCGCACCAGCGCAAGCGAGCCCTGCGCCGTCGTCGGCTTGTGCCTGTCGAAATGGCCGAGGATCAGCTCTGCCGGCTCCTCGTTGACATAGAGCGAGCGCTCGGCCCGCTTCAGCAGCGCTTCCGTCATCGGCCAGTTGGGCGCGATGTCGAGGAAGGCCATGATGCGCTGGTAGCCCGCGTCATTGGGGCGGTCGCGCAGATAGATGAGTTCCACGAGCTTGATGGCGGCGACATCGCCCGAGCGTTCGGCTGCACGGCCCGCCTCGACGAAATCGCCCTTCAGCGCCAGCCGCGCCGCCTCAACCGCCTGCGCCGAGGGCTTGGCCTGGGCCCATGCGGAGGGGATTTCCACCATGGGGGCAGGGGCCGCCGTCAGGGTGGCGGCGGCGAGGGCCAGCAGGCTGATGCGCAGGAACCGGTTGAAACGCATGGAATTCCCAATCTCGGACATGTGTTGATCCGCCGCTAGAGTGCAATTAAGCCGATTAGATGGCTTCGGTTTTTGACCCCGGACGCCGCTTGCCGCTCATGCAGCGAACGTCTATGGTGCCTCGCCGTTCGCAGGTCGCGGGGATATCGCGCTTGCGAATTTAGGTCCCCCATGGTTTCCAAGTCCTTACCGGAGTAGCCCCCCGTGCAGTCTACCGTGCAGTTCAGAGGTTCTTTTCCTGCGCTCATCACGCCCATGAAGAATGGCAAGGTGGACGAGCAGGCATTCCGGAAATTCGTCAAGTGGCAGATCGAGCAGGGCTCGCACGGGCTGGTTCCCGTCGGCACCACGGGCGAAAGCCCGACGCTGACCCCGGAAGAGCACAAGCGGGTGATCGAGATCTGCATCGCGGAGGCGCAAGAGCGCGTGCCCGTCATCGCCGGCACCGGTTCCAACAGCACGATGGAAGCCATCGAATACACCATCCATGCGCGCGAAGCCGGGGCGGACGCCGCCCTCGTGGTGGTTCCCTATTACAACAAGCCGACCCAGGACGGCCTCTACGCCCATTTCAGGGCGATTGCGGATGCGGTGGACATTCCGATCATCGTCTACAATGTGCCGGGCCGCACGGTTGCCAACATCTCGGTGGAGACGCTGGCGCGCCTGTCGCATGACTGCAAGAACATCATCGGCACGAAGGATGCCTCTGCCGATCTGACCAGGCCTTCGCGCCAGCGGCTGATGTCCGGCAAGGACTTCATCCAGCTGTCAGGCGAGGATGGCACGGCGCTGGGCTTCAACGCCCATGGCGGGGTGGGCTGCATCTCGGTCACCGCCAATGTGGCCCCGCGGCTGTGTTCGGAGTTCCAGGAAGCCACCCTCCGCGGCGACTATGCCACGGCGCTTGCACTTCAGGACCGGCTGATGCCCTTGCACCACGCCATGTTCGTGGAGACCAGCCCCGGCCCCGTGAAATATGCCGCGAGCCTTCTGGGCCTGTGCGAGCCGGAGGCCCGCCTTCCCATGGTGCCGGTCGTCGATTCGACCAAGAAGGCCGTGCGTGAGGCGATGATCCATGCCGGGCT
>CAIYXE010000772.1 GCA_903930095.1 uncultured Hyphomicrobiales bacterium | reverse complement strand
GTTGAGGACAAGTGCATCCGCCTTCTGGCCCTCAGACAGCCGGCTGCACGGGACCTGCGGTTCATCACAACGGCTATCAAGATCAACGGACATCTGGAGCGAATCGGCGACATGGCTGTGAAGATCTGTGAAAAGATCGCCATCCTCAATGAAGAACCCCAGTTGAAACCTTATATCGATCTGCCCCGAATGGCGGATATTGCCCGGAGTATGATTCGGGAAAGTCTCGACGCCCTGGTTAACGAAGACGTGGAGTTGGCCAACAAGGTCCGCCGGGAGGACGAATTCGTGGACAGCCTCAATGAACAGATCTTCCGGGAGCTCCTGACCTTCATGATGGAAGATCCCCGGACGATCCATAGATCCCTGCTGATCATGCAGATATCTAAAACAGTGGAACGTATTTCCGATCATGCCAAAAGCATCGCTGATATGGTGGTGTTCATGATCACTGGGAAAAATGTACGCCATGAGTGGCCATTCGAAGGCCAGGAGACGTAAAGCAAAGAGGAAACATCCGTCACTTACCGGAAATACAAGACATGAAAAGTCGTTTATTTTTCAAAATTTTTGCCACTTATCTCATACTGGTGTTCCTGGTCATGGCCGTCACCTTCGTCGCCTCGATCCGGCTCCTTGATGGCAAGTCCACCTGGTTCACCGGCGTCCAGCTCATCGCCGTCTATGTGGTCATGGCGATCACCGTGTTCGCGATCCCGGCGTAGTCGGACCATGCTGCTGCAGTTCGTCGTCGGGGCGGCCGCCTGCACCTGCAACATCGCGATCCACGCCCTCGTCATGCTGGTCGTGGTGCGTGTGTCGAAGGGCGCTGCGGGCAGCGCGCGGCTGGGGCCCTCGCTTCTGCTGGTCACAATCATGGTGGCGACGGTCTCGGTCCTGATGATGGCCCACGGCCTCGAGGTTCTGGTCTGGGCCTTGACCTACGAAATGGTCGGGGCCGTGCCTCAGGGCGCCGACGTCCTCTACTTTGCCTTCGTGAACTACACGACGCTGGGATATGGCGACGTTGTTCCCGTCGAGCGGTGGCGGCTGATCGGGCCGACGACGGCGATGTGCGGTGTCCTGATGTTCGGCTGGTCGACCGCAGTCATCTTCGAGGTGCTACGCCGAGCCCTTGCGACCGTCTCGGCGATACTTCCGCCCAGCGGTCTGGGTCGCTGATCACGGCCTGCTCGAGCGGCCCGATGATCGACTGCGCTCGCTGGATGGCGGAGGCATGGTTCGCATGCTATGCAGTCACAGTGCGTAATGGTGCCATTCCAGGTCGGCCTCTCAGGTTCACAGCGCCGCAGCTGCTCAAGGTTTCATCCGGCCTGCCGTGTGATTCGTGTATCGGGCGGACCCTGAACCTTTGCGGCCCGCTGGACGATGCCCGGCTGCAGCATATGCTTTCACTCGGCGGAATCCGGCGCTGGCAGCGGCACGAAACTCTCTTTCGCGCCGGCGATCCGATCGGTGCGTTCTTCAAGATCCGCAAGGGTATCGTCGCGGTTTCGCATACGCTCGATGACGGGCGGCGGCAGATCACGGCCTTGCGGGCACCCGGCGATTGCGTCGGCTATCTCGACAGAGACGGCCGCTATGCTTTCGAGGGGCAGGCGCTGACCGACGTCGAGGCGTGCGCCTTCGATCGCCGAAAGTTCGACGCCTACGTCGCTCAGCATCCCGACCTGGGAGCGGCGCTCGCCGAGGCCCTGTCGAGCGCACTGAAGCAGTCCGGCATGCTCTCCCTGGTGCTCGGTCAACTCCGGTCTACGGAACGGGTGGCTCACTTCCTGGCGGAGATCAGTGCGCTCTATACGGAGCGGCATGTATCGGCTGCCCAACCGCTGACGCTGCATATCGGCCGGCATGAGATCGCCGATTATCTCGGCCTCACGATCGAAACGGTGAGCCGCTCCATCGGCAAGCTCAAGCGGCGCAACATCATCGCCGTCGTCGACAGCGGCGAAGTCGTGATTCTCGATTCCGAACGGCTGCGCGAGGCTGGCAAGGTGGCGGGGTAGGATCACAGGCGAACGGGCTTCGCAACCGGCCCCTCCCGATGGTTTGATATTGGTCAACGACAGGCATTGCCCGGTGGGCAACGGTCGTGGTGCTGGTTCGTGAAACCCTTGGCCGGACAGGCTCGGGGAGGACCATGATTTCAAACCGAGGGGAGAGACCGACCATGACGTATTCATCCCGCCGCGATGCCTTGAAGCTGCTGGCCGGCGGCGCGCTCGCCGCAGCCGGAGTTCCGCTGTCGGCCACGACCGCTTCCGCGCAGGAGTTCGTGGTCACCAACAACTACCAGAACTTCAAGCGCGGCAAGATCGATGGGCTCCATCCCGATCGCCGTATCCTCAACGTCACCTGGGAAGACATGGGCCGCATCAAGATGCGGGCGGCCGACCTGGTGACCAACTATCCGTCGCTGCGCGAAGGCATGATCGTCGATTGCAATTATTTCGACCACATCGACGTGCTGATCGCCAAGAAGTCGCCGCAGACGGATGCCCAGGCCCAGGCCTTGATCGACAAAGGCGCGCAGTTGACCGGCATTCCCGGCGCGCGGGAGCCGATCCGCATGTGGAGCATGTCCGGCATGGTCACCAAGGTGACCCCGGACAATGGTGGCCTGTGGTTCATCAATGCGTCGAACGGCAGGCCTGAGGAGCCGTCGCCCAACAGCGGAGAGGTCATCACCATGCCTCAGATCCAGACAGCGGCAGGCAAGCAGGCCCTGGCCATGTTGAAGCCCGGCGATGTCGTCAACACCGTCTGGACGCACCAGACGGCGATCGCCGTGAAGATCATCCGCTAGGACTTTAGCC
>CAIYXE010000771.1 GCA_903930095.1 uncultured Hyphomicrobiales bacterium | reverse complement strand
TGGCGGCGGCGCTGAAAGCCTTCCACGCCGAGCATGAGCGGGCCTTTGCGTTCCGTGACGAGGACCGCGCCGTCGAAGTCTATGCGGCGCGCGTCGTGGCAATCGGCCAGGTGCCAAAGCCGCCTTCGGCCTCTGCAGTGTCCGGCTCGGGCGAATTGCCCGCTGCAATCGGGCGGCGCCAGGTGTTTTTCAGCGAAGCGAATGGCTATGTCGATACACCCGTCTACCGCCGCGATGAGCTGCCGGTCGGAGGCACGCTCACGGGTCCCGCCATCGTCGAGCAGCTTGACAGCACCGTGGTTCTGTCACCCGGGACGACAAGCACGATCACCGCTGACCGGCATATCGTGACACGATTCACTGGAGGTGCATGATGACCAGTCTGGACCGGGTGACATTCGAGGTCTTGAAGAACGGCTTCGTCAATCTTGTCGACCAGATGTCGGAGCAGCTGCTGCGCACCTGCTATTCCTTCGTGATATACTGCCGCGACTTCTCCAATTGCCTGTGCGACGCCGAGGGCAATACCGTGATGCAGGGGTCCGGTGACATTGCCGTGCATGTGGGCACGCTGCACTTCACCGCCAAGGCAGTGATCTCCCGCTTCAAGGGCGACATCCATCCCGGTGACGTCTTCATGATCAACGACCCCTATCTCGGGGGCACGCATTTCTGCGACGTCCGCGTGCTGCGGCCGGTGTTCCACCAGGACAAGCTGATCGCCTTCACTCAATCCTGCGGCCACTGGGCCGACATGGGAGGCGCGGTTCCCGGTTCATTCGACATCACGGCCAAGGAACACTTCGGCGAAGGCCTGCGCCTTCCGCCCCTGAGGGTGTGGAGCAAGGGTGTATTCCTCAAGGACGTGGCCGAGATGATCGTCTCGAACACGCGAGCACCCGCCGACGCGATGGGCGATCTTCTGGCGCAGGCGAGCTCCACTCTCACGGGCGCCAACCGCCTGCTGGAGCTGGTGGAGAAATACAGCGTCGATGTGGTGCTTGCGGCCTTCCAGGAATGCCAGGACTACGTCGAGCGCTATGCGCGCAGCCGCGTCGCCGACCTGCCGGACGGCACGTGGTCAACGCGCGACTTCCTCGATCAGGACCCCGGCCAGCCGGAGGGGCTGATCCCCATCGAAGTGAATATGACGATCAGCGGCGGATCCATTCACTTCGACCTGAGCGGAACGCATCCGGCGATTGGCTGCTTTCTGAACGCCGGTGAAGGCAGCGCCTTCAGCGCGGTGGTGGCGGGAACAAAGACGTTCTTCCCGGAAATTCCGCTGAATTCGGGTTTCTATCGCTTCATTACTGCCTATCTTCCGCCGGGTTCCGTCGTCAACGCGCCCCATCCCGTGGCCGTCACCGGATTCTGTTCGGGCGCCTATGAGAAGATCATGAACGCCGTGTTCGAATTGTGGTCGAACATCCTTCCCGAGCGCGCGCTCGCTTGCTGCTTCAACCTCGAATATCTGCTGGTGGGCGGACGCGACGAGCGCGAGGGCACGGCGGGCCGCTACTTCATGTGGTACGACTGGATGGCCGGTGGCTGGGGTGGCCGCGCGGACCGCGACGGATCATCCGCCACCTCGCCGATCTTTGGCGTGGGCCTTGCCGTGCAATCCGTCGAAGCCCAGGAAAGACTGACCCCGGTCGTGACCAGCGAGCACGCGATCATCGCCGACAGCGGGGGCCCGGGTCGGTTCCGCGGTGGCTGTGGCGTGGTCAAGGGTGGTGCTCTCACCGCGATCGGCCGCACGGTCATGAGCTATTCATGCGACCGCGCGCGGAGCGTGACCTGGGGCATCGACGGGGGACTGCCGAGCACGCCACACGGTGTCACGCTCATGCGCCCAGGCGAACCGCCGAAGTTCCTTGGCGCCGTGTTCTCCGGGGTGCCGATGCAGCCGGGCGACCGTTTCACACGCCCCTCGGCAGGCGGTGGCGGACTGGGCGACCCGATGGAACGCGCACCCGCTGCCGTCCTCGAAGACATCATCGATGGCTATGTGACGCAGGATGGTGCTGCCCGCGACTATGGCGTCATCGTCCGGGAAATCGACGCTGAACTCGATCAGTGGGATATCGACGAAGCTGCCACCGAGGCGGCACGGGCGAAGATCCGCATGGAACGCAATCAGTGGCTATCGACGGATCCCCAATCCGTCGCGGCCCGGCTGCGCAAGGGCGAGATCAGCATCGAGGAAGCGATCAGGCGACATGGCGTCATCTGCGACTGGAACGACGGGACCCTGCTCCCGAAGACAACGGAACAATTCCGCGCCGCAATGCGGATGAGGGGTGCTGGACGGTAGATTCCGGCCAGGCAGTCAGACCGCGATTACAAGAAGTGCCTTCGGAACGGCCAACGTCGGTTCAACATCAACAAAGGTGATAATATGAAGAAGAATTCCTTTCTGGCTCTCGTGCTCGCCTCGACCTTGGCGATGCCCTCATGGGCCATGGCAGACGACATATTGATCGGTGCTGCCACGTCCTTCAGCGGCTGGATGGCCGCCTTCGACACCTCTCCGACGCGCGCGGCCGAGTTGGCGATTGCAGACATCAATGCCAAGGGCGGCGTGCTGGGCCGGCAGCTGAAGCTTGTCCATGTGGACACCAAGACCGACACCGCGATGACCGCCAAGGCGGCGCAGGACCTCGTCGGCCAGGGCGTCTCGCTGCTGCTGACGGCTTGCGACTTCGACAATGGCGCGCCGGCAGCACTGGTAGCTCAGAAGGCAGGCGTGATCGCCATGTCCAGCTGCGGCGCCGACATGAAATATGGTGACCTGACAATTGGCAACAACGTCTTCACCATGGCCACCGACGCCGCCGGCACCGGCCAGATCATGGCGGATTGGGCCACCCGCAAGAAGGGCTTCAAGACAGCCTATGTTCTGGTCGACACGTTCATCGAATACGACAAGTCCCTGTGCCGCGGCTTTGTCGAGCATTTCAAGAAGCTGAACGGCGACGCCTCGGTCGTTCTCGAAGACAGCTTCAAGAATGCCGATCCCTCCGTTGCCAGCCAGGTCTCCCGCTATCAGGAGCTGAAGGGCGGCGCGGACGTGATGATGATCTGCTCGGTGCCCCCTGGCATTGGCAGTGCTATCCGCCAGTTCCGGGCAGCGGGCGTGGATATCCCGATCCTCGCAGGTACGGGTGGCGACGGCAGTGCGTGGCATGAAAGTGTTCCCGGCCTGTCCAACTACTTCTATCTGAACAACTCGGCTGACGCCGGTGTGGCCGAGCCGCGCCCTGCGGCCGATGCCTACCAGAACGCCTACAAGGCGAAGTGGGGTGAGCGCCCCGGCTCGGGCCAGGGCATCACCGGCTATAGCGTGATCGAAGGCTGGGCGATTGCGGCTGAGCGGGCCGGATCGCTGGAGACCGACAAGGTGCGTGCCGAACTTGAGAAGTTCAAGGACGAGCCGCTGCTTGCCGGTCTCACGACCTTCACTCCCACGCTTCACACCAACGTCAACCGCCCGATGCTGATCGTCAGCGTGAACGACAGCAAGCCGGAACCGCTTGGCTATTATGACATGCGCACCGGTGACTATGCCGTCTGGTGGAAATAGGCCGATCCGCACTGGAGAACGCCGTGCTCACAATCTTGAATGTTGGCGTGACCTTCGGCGGTCTCAAGGCATTGAGTGGAATTGAACTCGCCGTCTCGCAAGGCGAAATCGTCGGTCTTCTCGGCCCCAATGGGGCCGGGAAGACCACCCTCCTCAATGTCATCAGCGGCTATACGGCGCCCAGCACGGGTGCCGTCCTGCTTGACCAGAAGCCGATCAACAGCCTGCCACCCGAAGCCCGCGCGCGCAGGGGAATTGCACGCACGTTTCAGGCCGTCCGGCTGTTCGGCGCCTTGACGGTGCGAGAGAACATCGAGGTCGCGGCACTGTCCCACCTGCACCGAAGCCGGGCGCGCGCCGAAGCGCAGACGCTGATGGAACGTTTCGGAATTGAGGACCTCGCGGAGCGTGCATGTGCATCGCTCCCCTATGCACAGGAGCGGCTGGTGGGCATCGCCCGCGCCCTCGCGCTGAAGCCGCGCTTCGTGCTTTTGGACGAACCCGCAGCAGGAATGACAGAGAGCGAAATCGGCGTACTGGCAAGCATGCTCGTCAGCGTCCGGAATGACTTTGGCTGCGCCCTTGTCCTCGTGGAGCACAACATGGCGCTGGTGAAGGCCGCCTGTGACCGGCTGCATGTGCTTGCCGAGGGACGGACACTGGTCACCGGCGAATGGGACAGTGTCTCCTCCGACCCGGCCTTTCGCGATGCCTATCTCGGGGCCGCGGCATGAACCGGCTCTCCGTCAAGGGACTGTCCGTGTGCTATGGGCCGATCATCGCCGTCCGGCAGCTCGACCTCGACGTTGACGCTGGAGAAATCGTCTGCCTCGTGGGGCCCAACGGCGCGGGAAAGTCATCCTCCACCTTGGCAATTGCCGGCGCCCTGCTTCCGAGTGCGGGTACCATTCTTCTCGACGGCAAGGACATTGCGCGCCAGCCTGCCGAACGGCTCGCCATGGCGGGGGTATCCCTCGTTCCCGAGGGACGCCGGATCTTCGGCCGCATGACGGTATATGACAATCTGGTCGCGGCGTGCCTGCCGGGGCGCACGCCCTCCGATGATCCGGAGATCTTCTCCCTGTTCCCCATCCTGAGGGAGCGCATGGGCCAGCTCGCCGGGCTTCTCTCCGGCGGCGAACAGCAACAACTGGCCATCGCGCGCGCCATGCTGAGAAAGCCACGCCTGATGATCGTCGACGAACCTTCCCTCGGACTGTCGCCGCGCTTCGTGCATATTGTGTTCGACGCCCTCCGCGAGCTCCGCAGCCGGGGCGTTTCCCTTCTCGTGGTGGAGCAGAGCGCCCGGCGTGCCTTCAGCCTCGCCGACCGCATCTATCTGATGAGGTCAGGCGAGGTCGTGATGACGGGGCATTCACACGCCCTGGCTGAGGATCCCGAATTCGAGGCAGCCTATTTCGGCAAGGAAGCGGTGAGATGAACCTGATCCAGTTGCTCGTCGACAGCCTCGCCCTGGGCAGTCAGTATTCCCTTGTGGCGCTGGGCATCGGACTGATCTTCGGTGTGATGCGCATGATCAATTTCGCGCAGGGCGACCTGATCACCTTTGGGGCATATATGCTGGTCGTGCCGACGGTTGCCGATGTCGCACCGCCGATGATTGCGGCGCTGCCCACGCCGCTCATCATCGCGGCGACCATCGCCATCGTCGCGATCGCGGCCTTGCTGACGGAGCGCCTTGCCTTCCGCTCGGTCCGGCGCAAGGGTGTCGATGGCCCCACCCTGCTCATCACGTCGTTCGCGATCGGCTACTTCATCCAGAGCGTCATCCTGTTCCTTCACACGGGGCGCCCGAAGTCGGTCAGCATCTTGCCGGAACTGTCCCAACAGATCGTCATCGCAGGGGTCCGCGTGGCGCTGGTCGATCTGGTGACGATCGCTGCGTCGCTGGGATTGCTGTTGACGGTCGGCGTGTTCCTCAACCGAACCCGCGGTGGAATTGCCTTGCGAGCAGCGGCCGAGGATTTCCTGATGGCGCGCCTGATCGGGGTCAAGGCTGACCGTGTCATTGCGGTCGCATTTCTCGTCTCCGGCGCCCTGGCGGGCGCGGTGACACTCATGTTCGTGGCAAAGACGGGCGTGCTGGATTTCCGGATGGGCGTGCCGCTAGCCATCGCCGGATTTGTAGCGACGGTGATCGGGGGCATGGGCAGTCTAACCGGAGCTGTGCTCGGCGGCTTCGCCCTCGGACTCGCATCCACGCTCTTGCAGTCGCTCTTGCCTCCAGACCTGAGACCGGCGCGCGATGCATTTCTGTATGGTCTGGTGATACTGGTGTTGCTGGTAAGGCCCCAGGGCCTCTTCGTGTTCGGCCCCGGGCGGGAACGCGTATGAAACGTCTGTCCCCAGCCGCCGGAACCTTGGTTTCACTGGCCGTCGTGGTTATAGCGTTGGCTGGGTTCGGCTACTTGATGCCCGGCTTGTCTCGCACGGTCATTGAAAGCTTCATTTATGCGACTCTGGTTGTGGGGCTGGGCGTCTTCGTCGGCAACACCGGCGTTGTGTCTTTCGGCCATGCCTCATTTGCGATGATAGGCGCGTATAGCGCGGCGTGGTTCACCTGCTGTGAAGGGATGCGGCAAGTTTTCCTGCCGGGGCTTCCTGATGTGATTGCGGCAATCAACTTGCCGTTGCCAGTCGCGGCCCTGGTCGGGATGGGCGTCGCGGCCGTGGTTGCCATCTTCGCAGGAGCGGTTCTTCTGAGGCTCAATGGCGTTGCCGCTTCGATTGGTCTGCTGTCATTCCTGTTCATGATGAAAACCATCTATGAGAATTGGGATGGATGGACGAGCGGCCAGAGTTCTCTCGTTGGCTTGCCCATGGAGGTCGGCATCGTCCAGGCGGCTGCAGGCCTCATCTTCGTGCTCTGCCTTGCCTTGCTCTATCAAGGTTCAGCCAGCGGCCTGCTCGTGCGTGCCGCCCGTGAAGATGAAGTCGCATCACGGTCAGCGGGCGTTCGCGTTTGGCGCGAACGACTGATCTGCTTTACCCTGAGCGCGGCGATCACTGCGTTAGGGGGTGTGATGTTTGCGCATTACCTCGGCTCGATCTCAGTAGTCCAGTTTTGGCTGGACCTCACCTTCCTGACATTAGCCATGTTGGTTGTCGGGGGACGCAACACAATAACTGGAGCGGTCGCTGGTGCGCTGGTGATCACATCGCTGCGGGACGGGTTGAGAACATTGGAGAATGGTGTGCCAACGCCCTTCGGCATGGCGGAAATTCCTGAAGGTGTTCAAGAAATAGCATTGGCATTTCTCTTACTCGTAGTGCTAGTCGCGCGCCCGAGGGGCCTCACGGACGGCCGAGAGTTTAACTTGTTCCGTTGAGTTTGAGGTCTCGCAGAGTTACAAGCTTCATCTGCTCCCATGGGCTGCATGGCTTGCCAAGACCTCTCCCATCGCCGCATTCACAGAAGGTAAAAGACACCTTGGGAGTGCGGGCCCGTTGATCGATGCCCTTTGGGGGGGGGGGGGGGGGGGGGGGGGGGGGGG
>CAIYXE010000770.1 GCA_903930095.1 uncultured Hyphomicrobiales bacterium | reverse complement strand
AGCCTTCAGCTCCGTCAGCTGCGGCTTGGCCATCCCTCCAAACTTCTTGCGCCACGTGTAATAGGTCGCGTCGCTGATCCCAGCCGTACGGCAAGCCTTGGCAACATCCCCGCCCACGGAAAATCCAGTTCCACCTGCCGCCATGTTTTCAGGCAATCCTCATCCGAATATCGCTTTCAAGCCATCCCAAACTCCCCCAGTTGACAACACCATAATGGCTCAACTTTAGGGGGCTAAGACAACACCATCAGACCCCGCTAATCGCTTGGACATCAACCGCCAACACCCGAGGTTCTGCAATGGTCGGCAATGCAATGCCAACCGGCAAGCCAGGTCCCTGAAGGGCTAGCGTGTAAGAAAATCCTAAACTAACATTACAGCCAGATCACCTCATGGAGGAATTTTAACAAAAAATGGCGATTCCAAAGAAATTATTCCAGACTGCCAAGGCCTATGACATTCTACCCGTCGAGATCAAAGACAATATCGGCAGGTTGAGAGATCTCAATCCCGACTGGGACTATAATTTTTTCGACGACGATGCCATGAAGGCTTATCTCGAGGCACGACTCAGTCCGGAGGACTGGGATGCACTTCAACTGGTGAATCCTCGGTTCGGAGTCGTGCTCGCCGATCTGTTCCGATATCTCGTCATTTACCATGAGGGAGGTGTTTATCTTGACATCAAGAGCATGGCGCGAAAGCCGCTGACGTCGTCGGTGGATCTGGGCAGTAATTTTGTCCTTTCACAGTGGCCCAACAAGATCGGACAGAATTATGTGGGCTATGGTCTGCACCCTGAACTCTCAGATGTTCCAGGTGGCGAGTTTCAGCAATGGAACATCATCGCGGAACCCCACCATCCATTCCTGAAGGCGGCGGTCAATCAGGTGATCGGGAACATCTTGTCCTACACGCCGGAGCGCTTTGGAACAGCCGCTTACGGGGTGCTGCGACTGTCCGGACCAATTGCCTATACCCGGGCCATCTATCCGCTGTTGGAGCATTTTACCTATAAAGCCGTGGATCTCGCAGAGTGGGATATCCACTACAGCCTCTACGGCGACAACGGAGGCCAGCGGCAGCAACATCAGTCCGCGGTGCCAGGGCACTATTCGACGATACGGGAGCCCATAGTCCTGAAAGAGGTTTACGTCGAGCCGCCCCAGCCCGTCATCACCAGGCTCGGCGATCTGCTTGCCAAGGAACTTCGTGAGAATGTCGATCTTGTACTGAAGATTGCGGTCTTCTCAATTGCCTCAACACTAGCGCTGATGATTACACTTTTGGTTCTGGTGGCCGTGACGATATTTCGCTAGCAGCATGAGGCCAACGGCTTTTGTATGCGGGAGTGGTCAGCGCGCTAGGTGAAGCAGACGACCGATGACCGAAAGGATGCGTCAAACAAGAATCGTCATACTGATCTGCACATGCGATCGTCCCGAACTCTTGCGGCGCCTTCTGGAGGCGTTGCTGAGCGAGGTACGGAGCTCTTGCTAGTTGACACTGGCAGTGATCGTCATCGACAATGGCAGCATAGCCGCAAAAGAAGTTGTCCTGCAGAAGTTGTCCTGCAATTCGTTGACCTGTTGCCAATCCAGTACCGGCGTCTCGAGCGGAACGGGCTCGTTGTCGCGCGCAATGCAAGCTTTAGCCTCGCAATACCACTGAGACCGGTTTACCTCGTCTTCATTGATGATGAGGAGATACCGACAGCGGGTTGGCTGGGTAATATTGTGTCAAGGGCCTTAACACGAAGGCTGGATATTGCAATTGGCCCCGTCGTTCCCGACTTTGCAACCCCGCCGCCCCGCTGGGCGCGCGACTTCTTCCAGGAATCGGGATGCACATTCTGCACATCCAATCTCGTCCTGCGATCGGCCGTAATATCGCCTTACGAAGAATGCTGGTTCAACCCAGTGTTCAATAACAAGGGAGGGGAGGACAACGAGTTCCTGAACCGGCTCGCGCGACAGGGCGCAATTCATGGCATCGCGTCGAATGCCATCGTCAGCGAATTCATTCCCGACCACCTACTGAAGCTCGGATTCGTCCTGCGGCACGGACTTCGAGATGGCGTGGCTGCCGCCCAGAAGGTGATGATCGATAGGCACGGTCTGGAAAGCAAGCTGGTGCTTTGCATGGGCAAGGCGGTGCAGAAGGCGGGGTTTGGACTCAATTGTCTTAGCCCCCTAAAATTGAGCCATTATGGTGTTGTCAACTGGGGGAGTTTGGGATGGCTCGAAAGCGATATTCGGATGAGGATTGCCTGAAAACATTGCGGCAGGTGGAACTGGATTTTCCGTGGGCGGGGATGTTGCCAAGGCTTGCCGTACGGCTGGGATCAGCGACGCGACCTATTACACGTGGCGCAAGAAGTTTGGAGGGATGGCCAAGCCGCAGCTGACGGAGCTGAAGGCT
>CAIYXE010000769.1 GCA_903930095.1 uncultured Hyphomicrobiales bacterium | reverse complement strand
GAAAATACTCGGGCTCCCCAACGTGAAGGAAGCCAGTCTCTTTCCCAGGGATAGGAAGCGCGTCAGGCCATAAAAGCTATTGCCACAAAACAATATCTGCTATAAGAATGATGCGGTGCGTGGGCTTCCTGCTTCCTTGACGGGCATTCCCGCGCGCCCTTCGGAGGTACTCCATGCGCATGTCCTTTGATCCCCGCGGACTGGCAGATTTCGCCCGCTACCATGGTTTTCATTACGCCGTTTGCGATCCCTTTGCCCTGGTCAAGGATATTGTGGTGGAAATGGAGCGTGGCCTCTGCGGCGATTCTTCCTGCCTGCCCATGTTGCCTTCCTATATCGCTCCCGTCACCCGCACTCCCCGGGGGCGTATGGTAATCGCGCTGGATGCCGGTGGCACGAACCTGCGGGCTGCCCGCATACGCTTCGATGAAAGCGGCAAGGCAGTTGAAGAGGATGCCCGCAAGGCACACATGCCCGGCACGAAAGGCCAGGTTTCCTCCGAGCGTTTCTTTGCGGAAATCGCCGATGTCGTCCAGCCCCTGTTTTCCGGCAAGGAGAAACCCGAAGGCATCGGTTTCTGTTTCTCCTATCCCATGGAAACCCTTGAAAATGCCGATGGACGCTTGTTGGCTTTCAGCAAGGAAGTGGACGCCCCCGATGTCATAGGAAAACTGATCGGCAAGGGGTTGGCCGACGAATTGACCAAGCGGGGTGTGTCCCTTCCGGACCGGCTCGTCATGCTGAACGATACTACCGCAGCCCTGTTGGCCGGTTTGGCTGAAATACCCGCCGACGGGGGACTCTCCCAAGCCAAGTCAGGTGGTCAGGGAACCACCCCCAGTGACGCCCCTGGCGGTCCCGCCATAGGCTTTATCCTGGGAACCGGCATGAACGTCGCCTATCCGGAATCGCGGATACCCAAGATCGGTTTCGATAATCCCGCCTCACCTCAGGTTGTCGTCCTCCAGCTGGGCGATGCGCGCGTCCTGGTGCGCCAGGCGCGCGCGCACGTGGCCGGGCACGCCTTCCTCTTCCTCGTCACTCAACCTATGGCTCAGCCCATGGCGCCCCGCGCCAGCCGAGTGGCTGCCGTCGCCGCCGCAGGCCGCGGCACTGGCCTCGTGCTCGAGGCCGATGGCCGCAGCGGCGAGCGCCGCCTCCTCGTCATCTGTGTGCTGCTCGTCGTCGCTGTCCGAGGAGGTGGCGTCGTAGGTCCCCGCAAAGAGAGGCAGGCCCTCGTTGGTGCCATAAAAGTCGAGCGCGTTGAGGCCAGGCTCGTCGGCGTGCGCCGCGGCTGGGGGCGCAGCCAGCACGGCGCACAACGGTGTGTCCAGCGGGTTGGTCCCTGCGGTGAGGCGCGAGGCAGGGCCGGTCAGACAAGCAGCTGGCAGGCGGGCAGACGGCAGTCAGGCGGAGTTTGTTTGGAGCGGCTGGGCAAACAAACATCCTACCTGCTGCGTGGAACCTGGCTCTGCCCGCGCTGGTCAGCGGTGGCGCGGTGGTCGGCGTCTTCTGGCCTCGGCCACCTGTGTTTGCGGAGTTGCGCCGGCCCCTCGATCGCCAGGGGCCCCAGGGCTGAACCCCGGCCGCGTCGGGATGCTGCGGCGCCGGGGCTGCGCGAGGCGGCTGCCTACCCTTGCCCTTGCGGTAATGCCGCTTGGTGCGCCGGCGGTTCTCGGCCTGCAGGCTCTGCAGCGACGGCATCGTGCCAAAGAACCCCAGGCTCTGCAGGCCGGGCTGCACGACGCGCTTGAAAGCGGGCTTGCTCTGCCGGTTCCAGTGGGGCTTGTTCCTGCCGCCCTGCTTCTTCTGCTGCTGGTGGTAGGGCTGCTGCTGCTGCATGGCTCCCTCGTACTGGCTCATTCAAACGGCCAGCGGCGACCGGTCGTTTGTGGAGAGGGCGGTGTCCCGCGCAGGCAGCGCCGGGCGCAATAACGGAAATGGCGCAGCGCGAAGTGCAGGCGCGTTTCGAGGGCACTCTGCCAGCCTCTGCCTGGGTCAATGACCACAGCGTCCATCAAGAGTGTAGAGGCATCGAAGCCTCTGATGGCGATGGACTTCAAGAGTGTAGAGGCTTCGATGCCTCTACACTCATGATGGCGATGGAATCCACTGGGGCTCACACGCCGTCGCGGAACAGGTGCCCCAGATTGAGCACGCCCGCGTCGGCGCCCGGCTCGCTCGGCCAGCCGGTCGGCAGCCGCTCCAGCGCCGAGAACTGGTGCAGGTCGCCGGCGCCCGGCG
>CAIYXE010000768.1 GCA_903930095.1 uncultured Hyphomicrobiales bacterium | reverse complement strand
AGACCAACATCGTCCAGGTTGATGTCAGCGCCACGGGCATGGATGCCTCGCTTTGGGTTGCGAGCCTCCGAAGCATGGGTGTTCTCGTGCGGCCCTGGTCGCAATCCCTGCTCCGGTGCGTGACACACCGGCACGTGAGCGATGTTGATGTGGAGACGGCTCTTCAGGCATTCACGTCCGTAAGTAGCAGCGCGGCCGCCGCAGCACGCCGCGCGTCAGGCGCTGGGATGCGGGGTTCCGCCATCGACTAGTCGCTGCGCCAGGTCGGGTTCCCCTGCCGACTCGCGATGATCGACAGGAACGCGTCGCGCGCTGCGTTCACGTTACGGCTGTCCTGGTCCGCCTTGCGCCGCACGAGCGACAGCTGACGCGATGGAGGATTCCTTCCCAGCGGGACAACACGCAAGTCGTAAGCGCTAATGAGCTTGGGGCGCGGGAGCGGCACGACCGATACGCCAAGGCCCTCGGACACCATGGTGACGATGGCGTCGATCGATCTCAAGTCCACGATCCCTCGCGAGCCTGGGGCCATCCGCCGGACATACTCTGCGGCCGCTCGGCCGCCACTCGTCTGGCGGTCATAGGCAATCCAAGGCAGTTTACGCAACAGCTCCTGCGGCCTGGCCTCCTTCACGTTCGCCGCAGTCAGCATGACGAACGGCTGCCGGATCAGGTCTTCCCAAATCAGCCTGGAAGACCCGCCTGAGGGGGGGCGCACCAGTGCAGCCGCGTCGAGCTTTCCCGCGGCGAGGGCGCCGAGCAAATCCGGGGTGTCGTTCAAAGGCGCGACGGAGACCTCCAGTGCCGGGTGCGCATCTCTCAGCCTTCTCAGCACGTAGGGAAGCAGGTCCGATTGAATGCTGGTGAGCGCTCCGAGCCGCAAGGTGCCCGAGACCGTGAGCGTGGGCCGCGCTCGCAGAGCCTGGATGCGGGCGGTCGTATCCCTGGCCACCTGCGCGACCTCCAGCGCGAATGCTGTGGGCTGGCTCTGGCGCGAAGACCGGTCGAACAGGGGCTTGCCGAAGTAGGTCTCCAGCTGCTTGACCTGCAGGCTGACGGCACTGGGCGTGCAGCTGACCACACCGGCTGCGGCCGTGAAGCTTCCCTTGTCAAGGATGGCCACCAGGGTAGCCAGATTAGAAAGATTTAGCACGCCTGTATCCCTTCATCAAGTTGAAGCTCCGGATGATCATGATAATAGCTCAAGGGCCGGAAGCACCATTTTTCGTAAGCTCCTCGACTCCGCGTGTGGGAGGGTGAATGGCGGCCCGTGCGAGCGCCTTGAGCAAGCCTCACATGTTGGGTGACGAAATCTCGTTTGCACTTGGCTGCGGTGCCCCCTAAGCTATTCGCATGCATCAGTTGCCTCCAGCCCAACCCGGAATGCGAGAGTCCGAGGTCGAAACGCCTGCCTTGATCCTCGATCTCGACGCATTCGAATTCAATCTCGACACAATGGCGCGCATGGTGGCAGGAGTCAGCGCCAGGCTTCGTCCGCATGCGAAGACGCACAAATCCCCCGTCGTGGCGAACCTGCAGATGCGCCGCGGCGCCATTGGCCAGTGCGTGCAGAAAGTCGCGGAAGCGGAGGTCATGGCTTGGGGAGGTGTGGAAGACATCCTGGTGACCAACCAGATCGTCGATCCGCGCAAGCTTGCCAGGCTTGCCGCCCTGTCCCGGATAGCGCAAGTTGCCCTTTGCGTTGACAGCCCTGAGCACGTTTCGCTGCTGGAAGCTGCTGCTCGGACTGCCGGCGTCAGGATGTCCGTCCTCGTGGAAATCGACGTCGGCTCTCGCCGCTGCGGCGTGCCTGCGGGAGAGGAAGCGGTGGAGCTTGCAAAGCGTATCGCAAGCTCGCGCCACCTCGCTTTCGCCGGACTCCAGGCCTATCACGGCGCAGCGCAGCACCTGCGCAGTGCGGTCGAGCGGCGTGAGGCCATCGGCAAGGCCATCGCCGGTTGCGAACGAACGGTCGAAGGACTGAGCCGGGCGCGCATTCCCTGCGGGATTGTCTCCGGCGCCGGAACCGGGACGTTCGAGCTGGAAGCCGCGTCTGGCGTCTATACCGAGCTCCAGGCCGGCAGCTATTGCTTCATGGACGGCGACTATGCGGCCAACCTCCAGGAAGATGGCCAGCCATTCCGCACCTTCAGGCATTCCTTGTTCGTCCTAGCCTCCGTCATGAGCACCGCCAGGCCGGGGCTGGCGGTGCTGGACGCGGGGCACAAGGCCGTCGCCATCGAAAGAGGGCTACCGACCGTGTGGCAGCAACCAGATTTGCGCATTGTTTCGGCGGCTGACGAGCATGCGCGGATGGAGTATCCCGCAGGCCGCGCAACGCCAGAGATAGGGGAAAGGCTGCGACTTATCCCGGGACACTGCGATCCCACGGTTGACCGTTTCGACTGGTATGTCTGCGTCAGGGCGGGCCGAGTGGAAAGCGTCTGGCCTATCACCGCCCGTGGAGGCATGCAATGAACACCAGCGGGGATACGGGCTGCCTCACCTTTTATCTGAGCCAGGGAATGACCACATGAAAATTTCGCCTCAATTTCTCTTGGGTGTCGCTGCGGCGCTGCTGGT
>CAIYXE010000767.1 GCA_903930095.1 uncultured Hyphomicrobiales bacterium | reverse complement strand
CTCCACCCTGCCCTTGCGCGCATGCGCGAGCAGCAAGGGCGGCGGCGCATGTCCCACGATGCGCAGCCGCGCGCCGGAGATGCGCGGAAGAACGCTCCGAATGAACCAGATCAGGCCATCAATATTGGGCATATAGCGGAGCGAGCCCACGAACAGGATGTTCATGCCCGCCGGGCGTGGCCCTCTTGCGATTGCGTTGAGGCGCGGCACGGCAACGCAATTTGGAAGCGGGCGAAGTGGTAAGCCCGGATGGCGAGATGAAAGGCGCGGCACATCCTCCTGATTGGCAAGGGTGATGGCACGGAACGAGGCAAGTTTCTGCGCAAGCAGCATATCAAAGGCGGCGGCCTCCAAGCTTGCCCAGCGCGCCGCGAGGGCCTGCCCGGATGCGGCACGCACGCCAGCCACGGAAAGACAAGACGCCGCATCGTCCTCGTCCAGATCGATCGAGCGCAGGACGCCGCCCGGAACATCATCAATGGCGGGGGCCAGATAGCTTCGGAACACGTGCACCATAGATGCGCCACAGCGCTCAATGCATGAGGCCACCTGCCGGGCGACTGTGCCGGTTACGGATGCGGCCAGGGACGGCTTGCCGTAGCGGGCGAAGTGCAGGAGTTGCTCGGCCGGGTCGCGCAGGCGCGAGATCATTGTGAAGTAGGCATCAGCCTCGCCCTGATTGCCAATCACCTCGAGCGGCGTGTTCGGGAACGCCGCGGAAAAGCGCTCATGTCCGCTGCCCGCACCGATGACGGGAATGAGGATAACGGTTACGTCACAGGTCCGGGCAAGGCCCGCGAGCTGGACAGCCGCGCGCATCGCAAGTCCCATACCGTTCCACGACGGAAGCACCGGCGTTATGAACACCGCCCGCCTGGCGCAATCTCGGGAGACCTTGTCACTCATCGCATCGTCTCAGCGCGCCTCGAGGCGCGCCTTCCTGACCAGAACTTCGGCCGCTGTCTCGAAAGAGGAGAACTCCACCTTGAGGCTGTGGGTCTTCTCATAGGTCCGCCAACGCTCGGTGCTTGCGGAGGAAAAATGCCAGACATTGCCTCCCGCATTGACTTCGAGTGCGTAGAGCTTGCCGGTTTTCTCCTCCTTGATTATGTCGCAACCCAGGATCGGGTGCCGGGGAAACACCCCTGCCATGGCTGCTGCGAAATCCCAGATTGTACGATCATGGTTGCGTGTACGGTTTCCACGGTCTGACTCTGCGGGCATCGCCTCGATGATGTGATCCGGTGAGCAGAGAGAAGGCCGCGGCTCGGCCCTTAGCAACTTCGTGCTGTAGAGCAACGCACCGAAGAGGGTCAGGCACCTATAGGACGACATCTGTTCGCCGGTGTCGATCCAGCTCTGAACCAACATCGGCATCCGGTGGCTGGGATGATCGTCCGGAAGTCGTCGGCCCGAGAGCGCCGTGGTCCGGAATACTTGCAAGTTCTTGCCATTGGACGTGTGGGCAAGGTCCAGAGGCTTCAAGATGATAAAAGGGCCCCATTGGTGGGGGTCGAGGGGCATGCCGCTGCGATAAAGGTCTGTGTGGGGGGTGAGTAAGCCGTGGGCCAGAAAGCTCCGGAACTGCTGAAGCTTTGGCACGGAGCTGTTTTCATAGATGGGGCCCCGCAGTGGAACAAACCGTCCAACCCGGCCAAAGCTGACAGTAAGCGTTGGCCTCGCCCAGTGCGCCTTCGGTATCACGTCCACGGTCTCGGTCGGCAGCACCCCGAAGATATGAATTTCCGGTGCAATCTGCACG
>CAIYXE010000766.1 GCA_903930095.1 uncultured Hyphomicrobiales bacterium | reverse complement strand
TCCGTCACCATGCCGCCGGTATTGACGATCCGGTCGGCCACCGCGACGCCCGACTCTGTCATCTCGCGGTTCACGATGCCCGCCGTGTCCTTGAGGTGTGACACGATGGTGCCGCTGGTGTTGACGATCAGGTCGTTGATCGATCCCGAGGTCTGTTCCAGCTTGCCGGTCACCGAGGACGTCACCTCGTCGATCTTGCCGAAGACCGAGGTCGCCGTGGCGTTCATATGGCCGTAGAGGCGCTCGGCTGCGCCATCGACCTTGGTCTCGAGGTCGTCGGCCGTGCCGGTGACGAGCGTCTGGAAGGTTGAGGCGGACGTCTCGATGCGTGCCAGCACATCGCTGACGTTGACTTCGACGGCGCTGACGATGTCGCTCTTGGAGGCTTCGAGCGTCCTGACGACGGCCGTCGCTGTGCCGCCCACAACCTCCTGGAACGTCTTGTTGGCGTCGTCGATCGAGCCGGTGGCGGTGCTGATGCTGGTTTCGATCTGTCCGAAGAAGCGCTCGCTTGCGCCTTCCATCCGGCGCTCGAGTTCCTCCGAGGCGCCGCCGATCATGTCATGGAAGAGACGCGTCGTCTCGTCGAGACGGGTGGTGGCCGTGCTGACGGCACGGGTAACCTGTTCATGCAGCATGGTGCCTGAGGTGCCGACACCGTTCTCGACGCCCGCCGTCACCTGCGCGACCAGCGACTGGAACAGGGACGCGGCTTCCTCGAGCCTGCTGCGCGCGTTCTCGACGGAGGTGTTCATCAGCGCGTTGAGAGTATCGGTGGAGCCGCCGATCCGGTCTTCAAGATTGTTGGTGGTCTGGCCGATCATGCTTTCGAACAGCATGGCGGTTTCGCTGAGGCGCGTGTTGGCGGTGTTCAGCAATTGGTCGACGCGGACGAGCACCTGATGGGTGCGGGTTTCGAGCTGTCCCGTTACGTCGGAGCTGGTATCGCCGAGGAGCTGGCGCAAATCGGCGGAGGACTGCTCCAGCCGGCCCAGCGCCGTGGACACGGCATTGTCGACCCGGACCACGATTTCGGAGGAGGAGTTGTCGAGAAGAGAGCTGATGTCGCCGGTGGCCCGGGCGATCGCCATCTCGGCGCGTGCTGCGGAATCGGTGACGCGCTGTGCTGCCTCGAGGTTCTGGTGGTCGAGGGCGGCGAGGATCTGCTGGGCGGATTCGCCCACCCGCGCGCTGGCCGCCGCGGTGCGATCCTCGATGGTGTAGAGAATGCGGTTGGCCGTGTCCTCCACGCGGGTGCTGACGAGGCCTGCCTGTTCGTCGAGGCGCGCGAAGACGCCGCCGGCGGAATCGTCGAGCCTGGAAATGATGCGCTCGGCGCGCGAGCCGATCTCGACGATCAGGCGGCCTGTGGTCTCCTCGATACGGCCGGACATGCCGGTGCTCATGGAGCCCAGCTCGGAGAGCAGCTCGCCCGCGGTCTGGTCGAGGTTGGCGAGGAACTGCGTGCCCGCCGCGTTGAGGCGGCCTGCCACATTGTCCGTGGCCTCGTCGATCGCAGCGGAGATTCCGGTGGAGGACTGGTCGAGAAAGCCCATGAGTTCAGCGCGCGACTGCGCCACGCGGTTGATGAGGTCGCCCGCCACCGACTGCATGCCCTGGGTGAGTACGCCGCGGCTCTGCTCCATGAGATGAGCCGTGTCGAGGCTGGCGCGCTCGAGTTGTGCGGCCGTCTCGTCGGAGACGGACTTGAGGTGGAAGGTGAGGTTTGAGCCCGTGGTCTGCAACACGTCCGCCAGTTCTGCTACCTGCTGGCGGATCTGGTCTGCCGAGGTGACGCTGGAACGCTCGACGGAGCGGGTGATGTCCTGGTTCACGGCGGTGAGCGTGTCAACCGCATGGCGCACGCTGTGCGTGATGTTCGCTTCCATCTCCTCGACCGACCGGCTGAAGTCCACCGTCTCGGTGGACAGCGTGGCGGATGCCTGGCGCATCTGGTCGATCTGCCCGGCGAGCTGGCGCGCGAAGTCGCGGATCTCGCCCACCATACGCGACGAGACGTCCTCCATGTGGGCGGTCTGCACCCCGATCTCGGAGCCCGCCGAGCTCGCGCGTTCCGCCATGTCGTCCATGGCGCGTACGATGTTGCCGGACACGTCGCGCAGGCCGCCTTCGAGACGGCCCAGCGTGTCCTGGGCGTTGGCCATGATGTTGTCGAGATTCTTGGTGCCGTTCTCGAGGCGGTTGATCAGCGGGTTGGTGTCGTTGCTGATCAGCAGGGTTGCCTGGTGGAGTGCTGAACGCTGGTTCTCGATCCCTGCGACGAGGCTGCGAATGCGCTCCTCGTTGCCGCCGAAGGCGCGTTCGATGGCGGCGATCTCCTTGTGGACGATCTCCTCCAGAACGGCGGCACGCTGCACCGCGTGTTCGACGCCGCCGACCAGAAGGTCGACTTCGGAGCGGACCGCCTGGGCGATGGTTGTGAGGCCTTCAGTGGCGATGTCTTGCGGGCGTACCAGCCGCATGGCGGACTGGAACAGCGCTTCGGACACCTGGCGCATATCGGCGGCGCGCCACAGGACATAGGCCACCGACCAGACGACGACGACCGGAACGAAGAGCAGGGCGAGGGCCAGAAGCTTGCCCTCGATCGGCGCGTCCGTGCCCAGTGTTGCGGCATTGGCGAAGAACCAGCCGCCCGACCAGACGGCGGTGATGATGATGGCGATGAGACCGTAAGGCGTGAATGAGGGGCGGCGGCGGAGCCTCGCCAGCATCATGGCGGTGCCGGGGTCATTCTCGTTGGCAGGACGCGACTTGACCGGCTGCGGCTCGCCCAGCGGCTTCGACGGCCGGATGGCGTCTGCGTCAGACTGGCGACGGTCGGAACGGCGCGTGTCGATGGTATTGGCCATGTTCTACTGATCCCGCACTAAACCCATACTCACGGCACGTCGTGCCGCCTGCTCATCCCCGCCCCGATGGTGCCCGCACCCGGCTTTTTTATGTCCGAGGATGCGGGAACCGGCCTTCCCCTGGCGCGGAGTCCCAAATTGCAACATAGCCCATTGCCGCCCACCATTGAACCCGGCGCGGGGTGCGATCGGCGGTATAATGAATTCTTGGTTAAGATCATCGCCCGGATTGTCTCCTCCGGGGCAAGCCGCAGTTTACCGGGCGGGTTTACCGCGCGCTCAGACCTTGGTCCTATGACATGCAGGTTGGGGGGAGGAGAATGGGTGGGAATGGCAATGGGTAACGACCGGTCCGGTGAGGCAGCGGGCGCTGTGGCGGCGGTCTTCGACCGCACGCTTCTCAACGATTATTCCATGCAAAATCATGATCTTGCAGCGGAAATTCTGAACCTGTTCCTGGTCCAGCTGCCGGTCATGCTGGAGGCATTGGCGGCAGCGGCGACCCAGACCGAATGGAGCTTTGCAACCCACACGCTGAAAGGCTCTGCCGCCGCTGTTGGCGCGCTCAGGTTGCAGCAGCTTGCGGCCGAACTGGAAGCCATGCCGTTCCCGGGCGACGGAAATGTGCGGTTGCTGCGCGTGCAGGCGGTGCGGACAGCGGCGGCAGACCTTCGCCGGGCGGCGCGCCAGGCCTATCCCGGCCCGGCCTGAGGCGCACTGCCGCGCGCAGTTGTCTTTCATTTGCCAATCACCTAGAAGGCGTTCGACAAAACGAACGCCGGACGGTGGACACAGCATGGCAAAGATTACCTTCATCCAGCACAATGGCACCGAACAGACGGTCGAGGGGCTTCCCGGCATGTCGGTGATGGAGACGGCGGTCAAGAACATGGTGCCGGGGATCGACGCCGATTGCGGCGGCGCCTGTGCCTGTGCGACCTGCCATGTCTACATCGAGCCGGACTGGGTGGAAAAGGCCGGGTCGCGCAACCCGATGGAGGAGGACATGCTGGATTTCGCCTTCGACGTGCGCGACAATTCCCGGCTCTCCTGCCAGATCAAGGTGTCGGACGCGCTCGACGGCCTGCGCGTGAAGGTTCCGGAAAAGCAGTTCTGAGGAGGGGCGTTCTCCCATGTCCGACGTGATCACCACCGACGCCGTCATCATCGGGGCGGGACCCTGCGGCTTGTTCGCCGTGTTCGAACTGGGCCTGCTCGACATCCGCTGCCAGGTTCTGGACATTCTGGACCGGCCGGGCGGGCAGTGCGCGGAACTCTATCCCGAAAAGCCGATCTACGACATTCCGGCGCTTCCCGTGGTCACGGGGGCGGAACTCACCCAGCGCCTGCTGGAGCAGATCAAACCTTTCAACCCCGGCTTCCATTTCAACCACATGGTTACCGGCGTGAAGAAGCTGGGCGAGGCCGATTTCGAGGTGGAGACCGACGGCGGCCTCATCTTCCGCGCCAAGGCCGTGGTGATCGCGGCAGGCGGCGGGTCGTTCCAGCCCAAGAAGCCGCCGATCCCCGGGATCGAGGCCTATGAGGGCTCCTCGGTGTTTTATTCCGTGAAGAAGATGGAGGCGCTGCGCGGCAAGGATGTGCTGATCGTCGGCGGCGGCGACTCGGCCCTCGACTGGACCTTGAACCTGCAGCCCATCGCGAAGAGCCTGACGCTGCTGCACCGCCGCGACGATTTCCGCGCCGCGCCAGACTCCGTGAAGAAGATGCGCGAACTGGCCGAGGCCGGGAAGATAGCCTTCAGGCTTGGCCAGGTGACGGGCCTCAAGGGCGAAGATGGCATCCTTTCGGCCGCCACCGTGAAAGGCAATGACGGGCAGAGCTTCGACGTCGCTTGCAACGCGATGCTGCCGTTCTTCGGCCTCACCATGAAGCTCGGGCCCGTCGCCGAATGGGGGCTCAACCTTCATGAGAATCTGATCCCCGTCGACACCGAGAAGTTCGAGACCTCCGTCGAGGGCATCTTCGCCATCGGCGACATCAACACCTATCCCGGCAAGCTGAAGCTCATCCTTTCGGGCTTCCACGAGGCGGCGCTGATGGCGCAGAAGGTGTTCAAGCTCAAGAACCCGGGCGAGCGGCTGATGTTCCAGTACACGACATCGAGTTCGAGCCTGCAGAAGAAGCTGGGCGTTTCCTGATATCACGCCTCGCTTGAAGGCGCGGCCGAATGCGGGAATGATCAGCATTTCCCGAGGCGGTTCGGCAGAGGAGGCAGGCGATGCGCAAAAGAGGCCGTGAGCTGGGGCTGCCGTTTGCGGGAACGCCAGGCCCGCACAATGCGATTACTGATGTTGCCGGAGTCGAGGTCGGTCAGGTGACGCTGATCTCGGGCGAGGGCCCGCTGAAGCCGGGCGCCGGGCCGGTGCGCACGGGCGTTACCGCCATCCTGCCGCGGGGACGGAGCAAGGCGCATGTGCCTTGTGCCGCAGGATTTTATTCCCTGAACGGCAATGGCGAAATGACCGGCACCGTGTGGATCGAGGAAGCGGGCGAATTGCAGACGCCCATCACCATCACCAACACCCATTCCTGCGGGGTGACGCGCGATGCGACGATCCGCTGGCTCGTGGCGCGCGGGGTGGGCACGGGGCAGGACTGGGGCCTGCCGGTGGCGGCGGAAACTTATGACGGCGACCTCAACGACATCAACGGCTTTCATGTGACCGCGGAACATACGCTCGCGGCACTTGATGGCGCGCGCGCGGGCCCGGTGGCGATGGGCAGCGTGGGCGGTGGCACCGGCATGCTGACCTATGACTTCAAGGCGGGCAACGGCTCGTCCTCGCGCATGGTGGAGATTGCGGGCGGCCGTCATACGCTGGGCGTCTTCGTGCAGTCGAACTTCGGGCGCCGGGAGGACTTCACCGTGCTTGGCGTGCCGGTGGGACGGCACATCCTTGATGGCAAGCTCAGAGGCAGGGAGCAGGGCTCGGTGATCGCCATCGTGGCAACCGACGCGCCGCTGATGGCGCATCAGCTGAAGCGGCTGGCGCGGCGGGTGCCGCTGGGCCTCGCCCGCACGGGCACGGTCGGCAATAACTCCTCCGGCGATATCTTCCTTGCCTTCTCCACCGCCAATGAACAGGCCTTCGCGCAGCGCAGCGGGCGCCTCCACATGGAGGCGCTGTCCAACGCCGATCTCGACCTCCTGTTCATGGCGACGGTTGAGGCCACCGAGGAGGCGGTGATCGATTCCATGCTGTGTGCGGAGACAATGGTTGGCCGCGACGGCAACACGGCGGTGGCGCTGCCTTCGGAGGAACTCCTGGCGCTGATGCGGCGCTACGGGCGGATGTGATTGAGAACCGGGGCCACATCCCCGGGCGCAACTTGTTGTACTAGCGCGAGTGATCTGGGCAGACCTGTGGTTTCACCACCGCAGCGCGGGAACTGTGCGTAAGTCAAAGACAGCGGCTCTGCAAAGGACTAGCATGGCCCCATTGCAAGCAGGGAGAGACCTATCATGGACACCAATGTCGGCACCATCGATCGCGTCGTCCGCATAGTCATCGGCCTCGGCCTTCTCTGGTACGCCATCATGGCGCAGCCGACGGGCTATAACTGGATCGGCTGGATCGGTGTTGTTCCGATCGTCACCGCGCTGATCGGCGTATGCCCGCTCTATTCCATCCTGGGCCTCAGCACCTGCCCGGCGAAGAAGGCCTAGCCATCCGCCATGCCAGGCGCGCCGGAGGCGGCGCGCCTGAGCATGAAATGCGCGGCCAGCATGCCCGCTGACATCGCCGCCACAAACAACACGGAAGGCCACAGGCCGAAGACCAGCGAAGCGATGGCGGGGCCCGGGCACAAGCCGGTCAGCCCCCAGCCCGCGCCGAAGAGAACCGATCCCCCGATCAGCCGGCCGTCGATGCCCGCCGTCTTCGGCAGGCTGAAGCCTTCTGCATAGAGTGGCCTCGCACGGCCAAGCACCAGGCGGTAGCCTGCGAGTGTGACAGCGAGGCCAGCGCCCATCACGAAGATCAGTGTTGGATCCCAGGTGCCGAAGAGGTCCAGGAAGTTCTGCACCTTCATCGGATTGACCATGCCCGACAGCGCAAGGCCTGCGCCGAACAGGAGGCCGGAGAACAATGCGGAGAGACGCTGCATCTCAAACTCCCGTGACATGGCGCATGAGGAACACCACGATGACCGCCACGGCCATGAAGGTTACCGTTGAGGCGATGCTCCGCTGGGAGAGGCGGGCGATGCCACAGATGCCGTGGCCGGATGTGCAGCCTGAGCCCAGCACACTTCCCATGCCGACGAGGAGACCGCCGATCACTGTGGTGGCCGGGTTGCCCGGAAAGGCGATCGTGGCTGGATCGAAGCCGCCGAGCACCGTGGTGAGTGCCGTTCCCGCAAGAAGGCCCAGCAGGAACAGGCCCTGCCATCCGGCAACGCCGGTGAACATGGTGCGGAAGATGCCGGAGATGCCGGCGATGCGGCCGATGCTGCCCATGAGAAGCACGGCCGACAGGCCGATCAGCAGGCCGCCTGCCGCGCCTGCCAGAGGTGTAAAATCAGTCATTGTCGATACCCTTGAGATGACGCAGGTATCATAAAGTCCGGCAAGGCGAATGCGAGCGGAGAATCGTGAAGGCCCGGGTGCAGGACCCGGGCCTCCTGCCCCTGTGTTAGGGATTGGCCGGCGCCTGCTCTTCCTCAAGCTCCTCCGGATCATCGCCTTGCCGGCCGCCCATGCCATCACCCATGCCGCGGCCTCTGCCCTCGCCGTCACCGTCATGCCAGCGATGGCCCATGCCGCGGCGGCCGCGATCATCGCGGCTCAATACGCCGTCGCCGTTGCGGTCGCGGCTCGCCACCAGGCCGGAGAGTGGCTTCTGGTACTCCTCAAGGGTCACCTGGCCACTGCCGTCGGCATCGAAGTACTGGAACTCCCGCACGATCATCTCGCCCCTGGCCTTGAGCCAGAGCGCGCGGAACTCCTCAAGCGAGAGCGAGGCGTTCTTGTCGGCGTCGAATTCGCCGTGCCAGGCGGTCCGGTTCTGGTCGATCTCGGCCTGGGTGATCTTGCCGTCCTTGTCGGTGTCGTAGCGCTCCATCATCTGCTGGCCCATCATGCCGCGGCCATGGCCTTCGCCCCACATGCGGTGCATGCCGCCGCCCCAGCCGCCATCCATATCCGCGCTGGCAATGCCTGCCAGTGCGCCCGCGGCCAGCACGGCCACTGCACCTGCTGCGAGCAGTTTTATCTTCCTTTGCATCATCGATACTCCTTCCAAGTGTCCGATGCAGGAAAGACGCAAGTGGGAGCGGAATCCGTCGCGGGCGGCGGCAGAATTGCAAAATGTCAGCGCACCAGTTCACGCATGGCGCGGTCGATGCCGTCCAGCGTGAGGGGGAACATGCGGCCTTCGAGCGTGCGCGACACAAGGCTGATCGAGGGCGAATGGCTCCAATACCTCTCCGGGCCGGGGTTCAGCCACACGGCCTTCGGATAGGTTGCAGCGATGCGCTGCAGCCAGGTGATGCCGGGTTCGGCGTTCCAGTGCTCCACGGAGCCTCCCTCATGGGTCAACTCGAAGGGGCTCATCGCGGCATCGCCGACGAAGATCACCTTGTAGTCATGGGGGTAGGTGTGCAGCACAGTCCAGGTGTCGATGCGCTCGGTATTGCGCCTGCGGTTGTTCTTCCACAGGCTCTCGTAGACGCAGTTGTGGAAGTAGAAGAACTCGAGGTGCTTGAACTCGG
>CAIYXE010000765.1 GCA_903930095.1 uncultured Hyphomicrobiales bacterium | reverse complement strand
GGTTGGGCACGATGTTCATCACCTCGCCGCCCTGCATCTTGCCCACATGCAGCGTGGTATAGGCCACCTCGTAGTCGCCGTCGCGCAGGCCGTTGGCGGCGATGTTCTGCTGTATGGCGCGAATGGCGCCGATCAGGTCGGAAGCCATGTAGATGGCGTTGACGCCAATGGGAGCGAGGCTCGAATGCGCCTCGAGGCCATGTGCCGTGACGCGGAAGCCGAGCTTGCCCTTGTGAGCAGTCACCGCCTGCATCAGCGTCGGCTCGCCCACAAAGCAGAGCCTGGGCTTCACCGGCGCATCCTTCAGGAGGTCGAGGAGGCGCCTGACGCCGACGCAGCCGATTTCCTCGTCATAGGAGAAGGCGAGATGAATGGGTGTGTGAAGCGTCCGGCGCGCGGCGCTTTCAGCCGCAGTGAGGCAGCATGCGATGAAGCCCTTCATGTCCGCCGTGCCGCGGCCGTAGAGATTGCCATCGCGCCGGATGAGGTTGAAGGGATCGGAACTCCACGCCTGCCCCTCGACCGGCACCACGTCGGTGTGGCCTGAGAGCACGATGCCGGGCACATCCTTGGGCCCGATGGTGGCCCAGAGATTGGCCTTCCGGCCATCCTCATTGTGCACAAGCAACGATTCAATTCCAAGGCGCGCCAGGTGATCCCGCACATAGGCGATGAGGTCGAGGTTGCTGTCCCGGCTCACGCTGGGAAAGGCGATCAGTCGTTCGAGATGGTGGAGGGTTGGGGTCATTGGCGTGATTTGACACATATCAAGGCATGCATGGGGAAAAAGCTCTAATGTTGATCTTGCGGTGGTTCAGACCACCGTGCTGGCGGGGTGAACTCCTGAGAAAGTCAGCTGTCGCTTCGTTCCCCCCTTTCCTGGGGTTCCCCCGCTTCCAGCCTTTCCCCGCCGGGCCGTGCGCCCTGCGGGGTTGCTGGCGTTTTAGGGCCACTGCGCGCCGGTGCGGGCTGTTTCGATGGCATAGACGGAGGTGGTGGCGCAGATGAACATGCGCGACTTGCCGAACCCGCCGAATGTCAGGTTGGCGACCACCTCGGGCACCAGGATGCGCCCAAGCCGCTGGCCCTCGCGCGTGTAGCAATGGATGCCATCGCCCGCCGAGATCCACAACAGGCCCTCGGTATCGACGCGCAGTCCGTCAGGCACCTTCTCGTTGATCACAGCGACGACCCGGCTGCCGGCAAGCTTCTTGCCATCGACCACGCGGAACCCCCGCACATGGCGCGGGCGGCCCTCCTCGAAGCCGAAGCCGGAGCCGCGCGCATAGCCTGAATCCGCGATGTAGAGCTCTGACTCGTCGGGCGAGAAGGCCAAGCCGTTCGGCCTGTCGAAATCATCCGCCACGACGCTCAGCTCGCCGCTTTGCGGATCGAAGCGGTAGACCTGGTTGTTGCCGATCTCGCTTTCTGCGCGGATGCCCTCATGGTCGGAGATGATGCCGTAGGGCGGATCGGTGAACCAGATCGTGCCGTCCGACTTCACCACCACGTCATTGGGTGAATTCAGGCGCTTGCCGTTCCAGTGGGTGACCAGCACCTCGTAGCGGCCATCCATGGTGGTGCGGCTCACGCAGCGCCCGCCATGCTCGCAGGAAATCATGTTGCCCTCGCGGTCGCGC
>CAIYXE010000764.1 GCA_903930095.1 uncultured Hyphomicrobiales bacterium | reverse complement strand
GGGCGGCGGCGGCATCACCGCGCGCTCCAACCCGGTCGCGGAGTATGAAGAGAGCCTCACCAAGATCAGGCGCATCATGGAGGCCTTCGCCCCATGATCCTGATCGTTGATAACTATGACAGCTTCGTCCACAACGTGGCCCGCTATTTCGAGGAGCTGGGTGCCCCGACCCGCGTGGTGCGCAACGATCATGTCAGTGAAGATGATCTCGCCGCCGCTAGCGCCATCGTCATCTCACCCGGCCCCTGCACGCCGCATGAGGCAGGCCAGTCGATGGCGATCATGCGCGCGTACTCAGGCCGCCTCCCCATCCTCGGCATCTGCCTCGGCCATCAGGTGATGGGCGCGGTTTTCGGCGGCACGGTCAAGCGCGCGAGGCGGCCCATGCATGGTGACTCCTCCGAAATCAACCATGACGGCAAGGGCATCTTCGAAGGCCTGCCCCAGCGCTTCAGCGCCGGGCGCTATCATTCCCTCATCGTGGAGCTTGAGGCCCAAGACACCCCGCTCGAGATCACGGCGCGCAGCGACGAGGGCGAGATCATGGGGCTGCGTCACAAACAGCACCAGACCTTCGGCGTACAGTTCCACCCCGAATCGATCCTCACCGAAGGGGGCTATGACATGCTGCGCAATTTCCTGAAGGCCTTGCCATGAGCCGCACCTGGTTCAACGGGTCGCTGGTTGATGGCGCACTCCCCGTGGACCGTGGTGAGCGCGGGCTTCTGCTGGGCGACGGGCTGTTCGAGACGATCCTCGTCCTCAACCGCACGCCGCTCTGGGGCAACATGCATTTCCTCAGGCTCGAGGCCGCGGCACAGGAGCTGGGGCTGGCCTTTGACCGTGACGCGCTGGACGATGCCGTGGGTGCCATCCTCGCCGGTGCCCCGCGGAGCCACCAGGTGCTGCGCGTTACCCTCACCCGCGGCAGCGGGCTGCGGGGGCTGGCCGCCGATGGCACGAATCCCAGCCTGCTCCTGACGCTCGATCCCTTCGACCCCGCTTTGATGTTCACCCCGGTGACGCTCGCCTCCACCGCCATCCGGCGCAACCCGGCCAGCGTCGCCTCCCGCCACAAGACGCTCTCCTACGTCGACAACATCGCCGCCGCCCGCGAGGCTGCCGCCAAGGGTGCTGATGATGCGCTGATGCGCAACACCAGGGGCAAGGCCGCCTGCTCCACCATCGCCAACCTGTTCCTGCTGGCCGGAGGCACGCTGGTCACCCCGGCGCGCGGCGAGGGCATCCTCACCGGCATCATGCGCCAGGCCTTGCTCCATTCCGCCGCCCGCGCCGGCTTTGGCACGGAGGAGCGCGCCGTGACGCCCTCCGAGCTCCGCCGGGCCGACGCCGTTTTCCTGACCAACAGCCTGCGCTTCATCCGCCCCGTTACAGCGCTCGATGGCAAGCCGCTCACGCAGGGCGATCTGTCATCGCTGGTTTCATCGCTCTGCGAAACGGCCCGCCTGCAATGCGGGCAGGATCCGCGCATGGTTGATTTGGCTGCGCACGGGCGTTAAGCCTCCCGCCCAGAAAACAAGGACGACACCCCATGAAATTCTTTGCCGACACCGCCGAAGTGAAGGACATCAAGGAACTGGCCGACCTGGGCCTGCTTGATGGCGTCACCACCAACCCCTCGCTCATCGCCAAGTCGGGCCGCCAGTTCAAGGACGTGATCGCGGAAATCTGCGGCCTCGTCGAGGGCCCCGTCTCAGCCGAAGTCGTCTCGCTCGACTATGACGGCATGATGCGCGAGGCAGCTGACCTGCGGAAGATCGCCAAGAACGTGACGATCAAGGTGCCCCTGACGCTCGACGGCCTCAAGGCCTGCAAGGCGCTCTCATCCGATGGCTGCATGGTCAACGTCACGCTGTGCTTCTCCGCCAACCAGGCGCTCTTGGCCGCCAAGGCCGGGGCCACCTTCATCTCGCCCTTCGTGGGCCGCCTCGACGACATTCACCTCGACGGCACGGAGCTCATCGCCGAGATCCGCCAGATCTATGACAACTATGCCTTCGACACCGAGATCCTCGCAGCCTCGGTGCGCACAGCACTCCATGTGAAGCAGGTGGCGCTGATCGGTGCTGATGTGGCGACCTGCCCGCCCTCCGTCATCAAGTCGCTGGTCAAGCACCCGCTGACCGACAAGGGCATCGAGCAGTTCATGGCAGATTGGAAGAAGACCGGGCAGACGCTTTGATGCAGTGCCCTTCTCCCGTTGCGCAGCAATGGGAGAAGGTGCCCGAAGGGCGGATGAGGGCCTGTGTCCGCAAGCCCTGCCGCCGGAAAGAGCCCTCATCCGGCCTGTCGGCCACCTTCTCCCATCGCGCCGCGACGGGAGAAGGGACTCGAACGGTAAGCAT
>CAIYXE010000763.1 GCA_903930095.1 uncultured Hyphomicrobiales bacterium | reverse complement strand
TCGAAAGCTGCGCGGTATTCGGGGGTGTCCGGGTCCTCCCCGTTGTGCCATTTTCCCAACACCCCGGTGTGGTACCCGCCGGCTTTGAACGCCGCTGCGATCGTGGTTTCCGCGGTTTCAAGTTCTCCCCCGACTTCAGGCCCGGTCCCGACGCGAAAGGGATGGCGCCCCGTGAGCAACATTGCCCGAGTGGGCGAGCAAACTGGCCAGACCATGAAATTGGAAAGCTCCACGCCCTGCTTGAATAGCCTGTCGATGTTGGGGGTTTGAATCGTCCCCCCCGCGTGCACGCTCAAATCGCTCCACCCCAGATCGTCAGCGAGTAGGATCACGACGTTCGGCAGTTTATTTTCCCCGGACTGGACCGCTAGCGCGGAAGTCGACTGGAGGCTCAGAATTACGAGTGCGGAGAAGAGGAAGCGGAACATCACGGCGGTTGGTTCAGTTTGACGAGTGAGAGGGAACGAGCCGGACCTGAATGTCGTCGAGGTAATGGAGTGCTTTTGCCGCCGATTCGCTGGCCATGCCTGCGGCCAGTGAAACAACGATGCTGCGCGTCCCGGGCGGAATCTCGATCGTCTCCTTGAGTGTCTGCCAGCCGTCGGTTTCCTCCTTGGCATTCACCGTACGTGCCACGTGCTTGAGGAGGTAGTCGAACAGCGTCCCTCCGTTCCACATCGGCTTGATGGCAGCCGGCTCCTCCCGGAATGCGGCCAGGCGTATCTGATAGCGGTCCACGGCCCCCGGAGACGAACCATGGAATGACGCGCTCACCTCAAGGGAATAGGATACGGGTGACGAAAGCGCATCCACTTCGCTCAGGTCAAAAATACGAAACGCATAACTGAATTTTTGCCGTTGCGATGGCCTGAGTGCCACAACATGGCGCCCCTCTTTGGCAGAGCACTCTTCCGAAGCAGAAACGCCTTTCACAAGGTCCCCAAACCACGCCCCCGTCCTCGTAGGAAATCCTGGCTCTGGTAGCCAGGCGGTGTCTTCAAATCCCTCCGAAAGCAGCGGTACAATCTTTCCGGCCTCCATCCGGGCCTTGGGCAGGGCGTACGCCCAAACTGCGCTCGCGCCCAGTAGTCCAATGATGAGCCCCGCCGCAGCAGCCTGCAGCGGACGAAGCGAGAAAAGAGCGCCTCGGTCACGGCCTTGATCCATACCTGACTCGGACAGAACACGGCGCGGCCCGCCTTCCTTTGCGGCATCCAAGGCCAGACAACTGTTCAGGTCGGCCATCTGGATATAGGCGTCGAGCATTGCAGGATCACTCCGAAGGAGCTGATTCAGCCGTTCGAGTTGCATCTCGGAGGCCAGCCCATCAAGGCAGGCGTTCACCAACACTTCAAACTCGGTAAGATCGGGATGCATGGGTTAGGCTTCTGTGCGAACCTTGTGGTTGATGCACTCCATTAGGGTGCGGCGAATTCTCTGGAGCGCCTTGTAGACAGCCTCGACGCTGAGACCGTGATTTCGGGCGACCTCCGCGATTGGATGGTCCCCAAGGTAATACTCCTGAACCAGTTTCCTGCGTTTTTCTGGGAGTTTTGCGAGGCAAGCCGCCAGATACTCGCGCCGTTTTTCGAGCTGGGGTGCTGATTCCATAAGGCGATCGGCAATGAGCCCCGCCACATCCTCGTCAAAAACGCGATTGCGCCTTGCCTCTGTGCGCAAATGCTGGCGAACCTTGTTCAGGGCAAACCGGCAGGCCCACGGAAAAAACGGCTGGCTCTGGTCGTATTTCTCGATGGTCTGCCACAGCGCGACGGCCGTTTCCTGCAAGACATCCCGGGCGTCACTGGCGTTGGGCAGAAGCGCCATCAAATAGCGCATCAACTCGTGTTCAGCCTCCGAAAAAAGGAGGATGAACTGCTTGTGCGTCAGCGAAGTGTTGGAAGGCGGCATGCGTTCGGGGAGCTGTGCGCAAGCGTTCCCGTAGGAGGGCTGGGGACTTGAACACATTGATGTTCGCCGTCTCCGTCGCTTTTTGGACAATTATTCCAAGGGAAATTCCGCGGCGCTGTTCTCGTGATGCCTGCCGTTAGAGAAGCAAGACAAGCAATGGGGAAAACGTTGCCGGACATCGGCCACACCCGATTCCGCTCCGCAAAATGATGCTTTTCTTTGCTAAGTTCTGCAGATGGGCGTGCATAGCCAACATGCCATCCGAGGAGAAAACCGTGCTCGTCCAGTCCTTGTTCGTTCAGAACATGATGGCGGTGCGTGGCTTTGTGATCGCGCTGATGCCGGACTTTTCGCGGGTGGATGATGTGATGCAGGAGACCTTCCTCACGGTCACGGCGAAGGCGGAGGCATTTGTCGAGGGCTCGAACTTTCGCTCGTGGGCTTGCTCAATCGCGAGGTTCAAAGTGCTGGAGGCGCTACGGCGTCCGGGGAACGGTGAGGTGGCGCTGGATGCGGACGTGATCGAGGCACTGTGCGCCACAGAGATGGAAGAGTGGCAACCGGAGGAGGAACTGCGCCTTTTATCCCACTGCAAGGCTGAACTGGCCCCTCAGGCGCGGCGCGTGATCGAACTGCGCTACGAGCAGGCCCATCGCCCGATGGAGATCGCCCAGCGAATGGGGTGGACTGTGAACGCAGTACACGTGGCGCTGGCACGGGCCCGCGTCGCGCTCCGGGAATGCGTGGAGCAGAAACTCAAACAATCCCTACCTGAATCGCCATGGACACGACGCGCCTGAATCATCTGCTGCAGCGGCATCTCGATGGAGAACTCTCGCTGGAAGAGCGCGATGAACTGCAATCACTGTTGCTCTCCAAGCCGGAGGCGCGGCGTGCGTACTGGCGGCAGGCCCGCACCCATGCGGCGCTGCGTCTGCTCGGGGAGCAAGCTTGGGGGCAGCGTGATTCCATCCGGCAGCGCAAGGCGTTGAGCTGGCAGGTGCGCCGAGTCGCGTGGGCTGCTGCTGCCGCCGTATTGATTGCGGGCCTTTTGCTCATTTGGATGCGGCAAAGTCCGAATACGGGCATGGCGCTGATGATGGAAACTCAAGGGGCGCGATGGGAGAGCAGTACCCTGCCGACGGAGCCCGGCACCGTGTTGGGTGCAGGCAGGCTGCGTCTGGCAGAGGGGCTGGCGAGGCTGCGGTTTGCGCTCGGGGCGGATGTGACACTCGAAGGACCGGCGGAACTGGAGTTGATCGGGGCACAGGTTTGTCGTCTGCATCGCGGCTCGCTGGTGGCCCATGTGCCAGAGCAAGCAAGGGGGTTTTCGGTGCTGACGCCGAGCGCGACTCTGATCGATCACGGCACGGATTTTGGCATCAGTACGGATGAGATTGGTTACGCGAATGTGCAGGTGATACAGGGCGAGGTGGAATTGCGTCACGCCAATGGTACGCCATCGTTGCGGCTGATGACGCAGGAGATGGCGGCCATCACGCCGGAGAAGTTGCTGCCCGCGATGTCACTGGAAGCGGAGCCTCGCAGGCCATCGAGAACAGGAGAAAGCGCGGGCTTCATGTCGGAGATCACCACGCGCACGGGTCTAGGTGCGGCGGCCTATGTCTCGGAGCCCCGCACGGAGCAGAATCAATCCGGCACATTGCTGCTGCTCAAGCACTGCGCCGAGTCTGGCTACGGGCGGAAGGTGCTGCTGCGTTTCGATCTCGCAGGGCTGCCGGACGCGGCCTCGATCTCTCAGGCGAAGCTTACCTTCAGCCTAGCGCCCTCAGGCTATGGCTATGCCTCGCACGGCGACGATGCCCGCATCGTGGTCTATGCGC
>CAIYXE010000762.1 GCA_903930095.1 uncultured Hyphomicrobiales bacterium | reverse complement strand
GTGCTGCGCTCCCTGAGCGAGGTGGCGGCGATCCTCTGCTTCATCAGTGCGCTCGGGCACATGCCCATCGCCGATGTGACGGCGATCGCGCAGATTGCCCCTCTCGTGGTGCTGCTCGGCATGTGGCTTTTCTTCGGTGAGAGGGTGGGCGGCCTTCGCCTCGGTCTGGTCGGCCTCGGCATAACAGGCGCTTTGCTGGTTGCCCAGCCAGGCGGCGAAACCGCCTCACCCTTCGCGATCCTCGGCTTCTTCACGGCGGTGGGGGCGGCGGGCCGGGACATCCTCTCGCGCAAGGTGCCCGCCCGCACGCCTGCGCTGGTGGTCACCTTTTCCACCCTGCTGATCGTCATGCTCGGCGCGGTTCTCATGTCCATCCTTTTCGAGACACAGGTCCAGCCCACCTTCAGGCATGGCTGGCTGATGTTCATCGCCGGTTTTTTCCTCATGTGCGGCCATGCCCTCGTGTTCATGGCCTATCGCGTCGCGCCAGCGCGCGTGGTGGCGCCATTCAACTATTCCTTCATGATCTGGGCCGGGCTGTCGGGCCTTCTCGTCTTCGGCGATGTGCCGAATGGCCTGGCGCTTGCGGGCATGGGGTTGATCCTGGCGGCGGGCCTTGCCGTGGTGCTGCTCGAGGGCCGCACACGCCAGGGCGAAACGGTTCCGGTGAAGGGCTGAGATGGTGCCGCGTGTTCTCATGGTGCTGCATTCGGAAACCTCAACGGCGGGGCGCATCGGCCACATGCTGGCGGAAAAGGGCTTCGCCCTCGATATCCGGCGTCCATGCCTTGGCGATGAGTTACCCGGTACGCTGGAAGGCCACGCGGGTGCTGTGATCTTCGGCGGGCCGATGAGCGCCAACGACCCCGATGACTGGATCGCCCGCGAGATCGACTGGATCGGCGTGGCGCTCAGGGAGGAAAAGCCCTTCCTCGGGGTCTGCCTTGGCGCTCAGATGCTGTCGAAGCAACTCGGTGGAAGCGTCGGCCCCCATGCCGACGGCCTTGTCGAGATCGGCTACTACCCGCTGACGCCGACGGAAGAGGGCCATATCCACGGCCCCTGGCCCGCGCATGTCTATCACTGGCACCGCGAGGGCCTGACGCTTCCTGCAGGCGCTGTGCGCCTCGCCACGGGGGAAACTTTCGAGAACCAGGCCTTCCGGTACGGGCGCAACGCCTATGGCATCCAGTTCCATCCGGAGGTGACGCGGCTCACCATGCACCGCTGGGGCGTGATCGGCGCACATCGTTTCGTGCTGCCAAACGCGCAGGACTCGCGCGCCCACCTGGAGGCAAACCTGCTGCACGACCAGGCGGTGAAGCACTGGCTCTCACGGTTCCTCGATCACTGGCTGGCCGCCGGCGGCTGATCGTTTCGGTTGGACTGTGCCGGGCTGGAACGGCCAGGGCGGCGCGTTAATCCTTTCTTTCCCGAATGGAAACTTTTTTGCAACACAGATCGGACATGATCGTCTCATGGCAAGCGGGCCCGGTGCGGGACCAGAGCCAGGGGCGATCCGGGATCATGTACTGCGTACCCGGCCTCCCGATTTTGAGGGGGAGCCCTGGTCAGCGGGCTCCCCGCTC
>CAIYXE010000761.1 GCA_903930095.1 uncultured Hyphomicrobiales bacterium | reverse complement strand
TGTTCTCGATGCGGGCGCCGCCGTCCGTCTCGGACCAGGCGAGGATCGCCGCCATCAGCGCTTCGGCATAGGCGATGCTGCGCCGGGCAACCTCATCGGAAACACCCGCCAGCGCCTCTGCCTTGAGCTTCTTCTCGGTCGCAGCCATGACGCGCTGGCCGGTGGGGCCGGTATTGCCGAAGAAGGACTTCACCGCCAGGGCCATCACGCAGTGGGCGATCAGCGCGTCGCTGTAGGCCTGGCCCTGCTGCCGGGCCGGAAGGCCGGCGAGGCCGTTCAGCTGGCCCTCGAGGGAGAGGAGCGCGGCCGGGCCGGAGGCAACCGCCTGGTAGGCGGCGACACCCAGATAGCCGAAGGAGCGGCTTGCCACGGGCGGCGAATAGGTGGGCGTATGGCGCACGAGGCGCAGCACGAGGCGGTACCAGCGGCGCAGGATGGCGCCGCCATCGGCGGTCTCTGCGGCCACGTCGGCCTGGGCCGGGGAAGCGGCACGGCAGAGCGCTGCGGCGGTGCCTGCCAGCAGGGTGCGTCGGGAGAGTCTCATGCGATGTGCTCCAGTTCCCGCCCGCGCCGCTCAAGCGGGCCATGGGCGAAGATTTCGCGGTCGACGTGGCGCAGCACCTGGTCGATGGTGCCCTTGATGATCATGTCGGTGTCGATCGGCACCGTCTCGATTTCGACGTTGCGGCGCAGCTCATCGACGACGCCCGCCTCGATGGCGCGGCGGAGATGCGGTTCGAACAGTTCCATGGCGCGCGTTCCCGGCCCCGCCAGCACGATGCGGGACGGTGTGAGGATGGCGATGATGCGGGCAAGCCCGAAACCCAGCGCCTCGCCGGCCTTGGCGTAGGCGGCCGCCGCCTGCGGCTCGCCCCGGCGCGCGGCCTCCTCAAGCGCCAGCATGTCGTCCTCGGGGATCGCGTTGACGGAGGGAGGCTGCGTCTCCGCCTGGCCGGAGGCCCAGCGGAGCAGGCTGTAGTCCGCCACATAGGCCTCCACACAGCCACGGCGGCCGCAGCGGCAGAGCGGCCCGCCGGGCAGGTGGTTCATGTGGCCGAACTCGGCGGCGGCCCCGGTGGGGCCGTGGTAGACCTGGCCGTTGAGGATGAGGCCCATGCCCACGCCATAACCCATGAACACGACAGCCGCCGTTCCGCCATAGCGCGCGCGGTCGGTGCTGATCAGACCCTCGGCGATCATGTTCGCGTCATTGGCGATGTGGCAGGGAATGCCGAGGCTTGTCTGCACGGCGGCGGAGACGGCGATGTTGCGTGTGCGGAAGGCCGGGCTCCACACCACGGTTCCGGCCTGAGAATCGGCCACACCCTGAACGGCGATGCCGATGCGCGCCACGCGCTTTGCATTGACGCGTGACCGGGCGATGAGGGCCGCGATTTCGCTCGCCACCATGTTGCCGAAGGCCTTGGGATCTGCATCGTAGGTGGAGGTGCGTGACGTGCGGCGTGACAGGATGGCGCCCTGCCCGTCGGCCAGCGCCAGCTCGATGCCGTCGATTGAGATCTTGACCGCCACCACATGCGCTGATTTGGGGTTGATGGCCAGCTGGGTGAGCGGCCGGCCCCGGCGCTGCGGCCCTTCGGCCAGAGGCTGAGCCTCGCCCGCTTCCTGCAGGATGCCGTCGGCGATGAGCTGGTAGGAGATCGATGTGATGGAGGCTGGCGAAAGGCCGGTGTGGCGTCCCATCTCGACGCGGGCGAGAGGGCCGTGCTGGCGCAGCGCCTCAAGCAGCAGAAGCCGGTTCTGGCGCCGGACGAGATCGCTGTCCGCCTTCTCCCGCATGGTCCTTCCTTCGGCCGCCCTCTTCGCAGGTGCAGTAAATTGCTGCAATGCACTAATTTGTTTTGATTATTTTGCATATTGACTCGCGGGTGAGATTGCCGCAATCATTTTTTTGGACGCCGAAATAAAACAACAGATCGTCCATGGCCCAGGAACCCCGTGCGGTGGCGTGAAAGCTGCTTCAGGGAGGCGTCCCACGGGGGTCATAGCGGCTTGGAGGAGGACCCGAATGACTCGTAAATTTTTGACCCTTGCTGCCAGCGCCCTCATGCTCGGCGCCTCGGCACTGGCTGCGCATGCCGGCACCGTTGCTGTGTCCTGGAAGACCTTCCAGGAAGAGCGCTGGAAGACGGACGAAGCGGCGATCAAGGAAGTCGTCGAAGCGGCTGGCCACACCTACATCTCGACGGACGCCCAGGGTTCCGCCCAGAAGCAGGCCGCCGACATCGAAGGCCTGATCGCCCAGAAGGTGGACGTCATCATGGTCGTCGCTTTCGATTCGGACGCCATCCTGCCCTCGATCGCCAAGATCAACGAAGCTGGCATCAAGGCCATCGCCTATGATGTGCAGTTCGAGGATCCGAACGCGCTCTACATCACCTTCGATAACGTGGGCGTCGGCCGTCTGATGGCCAAGACCATGCTCGAGAAGGGCAAGCAGGAAGGCAACTTCGCCTTCATCAAGGGCGACAAGGGCGATCCGAACGCCACGTTC
>CAIYXE010000760.1 GCA_903930095.1 uncultured Hyphomicrobiales bacterium | reverse complement strand
GGTGGAAGCCGTGGAAGTAGAAGCAGAACGAGCGGTCATGAACACCCTCCGTGGTGACCCGTTGACGTCTTCGTGTGGCAGGTCTCCTGACTTGCGGGTCCTTGAGTTCCGGCGGCCTTCCCGGTTTCCCAGTGGCCATGATCGCCTGAACCCTCTCCGCTCACAGTTGCGGGGGCAGTCACGGATTCGGCCCCGATTGGGTCATCCTCACCGTGTTCCCTGTTAGGCCCGCCGTCCGTCTGGCTGGCGGGCACCACACGGGAATCATTACTACAGCACGTGCGGCATTCGTCAACTCGTGAAGACGCCACCCTGTCGTCCGGAAACGACACAGGCCAGCCCCGCCGTTAACCGGTTCTCAACGCTCTTTCGCGCTTCCGGAAAGACGTTCTTAACCCTGAAAGACCAAGATCACCAACCATGAGGTTCCCTTCCGTTCTTCTCGCGTCGGTCTGTTCCGTGTTTCTTGCTGCAAGTGCGGCGGCACCCGGGGCTGTGGCTGACACCGCTGAAAACCAACTCGTCGCTGAGGCCTACAAGGCGCTGCAGTCCGGTGATCCGGTCTTTGCGGTGTCGAGCTACAGCAAGGCGATCGAGTCCCGGACGCTGGAGCCGGAGGTTCTGGCAAATGCCCTGCTCAACAGGGGGCTGGCTTATCAGCGGCTCAACGAGCATGAATTCGCCATCGATGACTATACGGCGGCGCTACGGATCGACGCCATGTCCGGCAAACTCCGGGCGCTGGCGCTTTACAACCGCGGCCTATCCTACCAGCGGTTGCAGCGTAGCTCGCTCGCCATGGAAGACTATACCTCGGCGCTGTTCCTCGACGGGCAGTTCAGCCATGCCTATTTCAGCCGCGGCACCTTGCTGCGCGATGGTGGCCAGCATCTTTTCGCGCTTGCTGACTTCGACAAGGCGCTGCGCTTTGACTATCCGGATCCGGCGCGCGTCTATGTGGCCCAGTCCGCGACTTTCGAGAAGCTGCAGCGCATGCCTGAAGCGCGTGAGTCGCTGGAGAAAGCGCTTGCCGCCAAGCCGGGTTACGAGCCGGCGCTCAAGAGGATGGCCGTGCTCGAGGGTGAGCCGAGCGCCGATATTGCCATGGCGGACACCCTGCAGACCGCCGCGGTGACACCCGCCGTAAACACGCTTCCCGCCGCCGCCGCCCCCTCAGCCAGTCTGATGGGGGGCGATGATCAGGCCGCGGCGCCGGAACAGTCGTCCGGCAAGCTCTACACCGACCGGGTGCCCCAGGCTCAGGTCGCGCTTGCGGCCGCCGTGCCAACGGCTCAGGCCGAGGAGAGGGTCATCGCCGTCGAAGACGTGCCCGAAGACCAGCCTGCTCCTGCCGCAGAAACCCAGGTGACAGAGGCAGAGACCCAGGTGGCTGCGGCAGAAGCCGAGCCCGCGGCCGAAGCGCCCGCTGAGGAACGCAAGATCACCGGATGGTCCGTCCAGATTGCCTCGGCCACCACCGAGGATGCGGCGTGGTCCACCTGGAACAACATGAAGAAGCGCCACAAGGTGCTCGCCAGCAAGGAACCTGTGGTGGTGCGGGCTGATCTCGGAACCAAAGGCATCTTCTAT
>CAIYXE010000759.1 GCA_903930095.1 uncultured Hyphomicrobiales bacterium | reverse complement strand
ATTCCACGGAATGTTCATGAACAGGTTCAGCGAATCCGGCGTGTAGGGCATGAACATCCCAAGCTCCGCCAGCCCCGCATGCATGTTGTCCCGGCAATTGTCATGGTAGTGGGTGCAGCCCAGCAGCCCGTAGCGTTCATTGTCACACGGCGCGATTAAGGTGTCATGGCGGCCGGGGCTTGCGTCCTTGGTCATGGTCAGAATGGGCCTGCGGCGGTTGGTGATCATCTTGTCGCCTTCCACCGGAAACAGCCTGGTCCAGAAGGCGCGGCAATGCTCCATCCCTAAGTACTCGCGCAGGTCGCCCGCGTTGAAGGCCCAGAAATCCACCACCTGGTTGCCATGGGTGTTGATGACTTTCACCGATTGGCCCTTGTTCAGGCGAACGGCCTTGCCACGGCGGGCCGGGATAGTCTGTACTGTGGTGGTCACGAGATCCTCCTGCTTATGTCAAAGGTATCCATAATGAAGAAAGATCCGCGCTTCCAGCCCGTCGATGCCGCCGTCACGCCACGCTTTGCCGGAATAGCAACCTTCATGCGCACCCAGCGCTTCGACGTGTCGCCGGAGCTCGACATCGCGCTCGTGGGCGTTCCCTTCGACATCGGCGTCAACTACCGCGCCGGCGCCCGCCAGGGCCCCTCTGCGGTGCGTGAGGCCTCCCGCCTCATCCGCCGGGTGCACAATGTCTCAGCCATCGCACCCTATGACATCTGCAACGTGGCGGATGTGGGCGATGCGCCGGTCAACCCCATCGACCTTCATCGCTCGATGCAGATGATCGAGGATTTCTTCGCCAGTATCCACGCCGCTGGCGCCCTGCCGCTGTCGATCGGCGGCGACCATACCGTGCCGCTCCCCATCCTCCGCGCGCTGGCCAAGGACCGCCCCGTGGGCATCTTCCACATCGACAGCCACGCCGACACGCTGGACACGCTTGCCGATACGAAGATCAACCATGCCACCACCTTCCGCCGCGGCGTGGAGGAGGGGCTGATCGACCCGAAGCGCACGATCCAGATCGGACTTCGCGGCTCGCGCTTCTCGCCCGATGACATCAAGTGGGGCGAGGATGCGGGCTTCACCTGCATCACCTTCGAGGATTATGAGCGCATGGGCCGCGAAGCGGTGATCGCGAAGATCCATGAGGTGCTGGGGACGGGCCCGGCCTACATGACCATCGACATCGACGGTATCGACCCCGCCTGGGCGCCGGGCACGGGCGTGCCGGAAATCGGCGGGCTGACGCCGCGCGAAGTGCAGGTCATGGTCCGTAGCCTGCAGGGCAAGCACCTTGTCGGCGGCGACATCTGCGAGGTGGCCCCCTGCTACGATCCAACCGGCATCACCGCAGTGACGGCTGCGAACCTGATGTGGGAGATGCTCTGCGTGCTGGCTGATTCAAAGGCGAAGCGGGGGTAGCCCGCCCCGCCCGCCTTTCTCAAGCCGGCTGCGCAGTGGCCGGGGCCAGCCATGGGTGGCGCGACAGGGAGATGCCGTCGTCCCGGAAGGCCTTCAGCAGACGGCTGCGGGCTGCGCGCTCGATTTCGCCGGGGTCGCGCGGCAGGGCGGTGAACAGGAACTGCACCACGATTGCGGTGTCGGTCACATCCTTCACGCCCTGCACCTTGAGCGAGTCGAGCAGCCGGTCGCGATAGTCCGTCTTCAGTTCCGCTGCGACATTCGCCGTCACACGGCGAACGTCGTCGAGGTCGACGTCGCGGTCGAGGCTCATGTTGAACTTCACGGTCGACCAGTCGCGGCTGAAGTTCACGATCTCGCCAATCTGCCCGAAGGGCACGGTGAAAATCTGCCCATCCTGATGGCGCAGCCGCACGGAACGCAGCGTGAAGCCCTCCACCGTGCCGCTCGAATTGCCGCAGACGATGTATTCGCCGATGCGGAAGGAATCCTCGGCAAGGAACAGCACGCCGGTGACGATGTCCTTCACCAGCGCCTGGCTTCCGAAGGAAATGGCAAGCCCGATCACCGAGGCGCCCGCCAGCAGCGGCGTGATGTTGAAACCGAGGTGGGAGAGCACCAATAGCGAGACCATCACGACGATGAGCACATTGACAGAGACGCGCAGGATAGGGATCAGCGTACGCAGCCGCGACGAGCCATTTGACGAAGGTTTGATCTCGCCGTCCTCATTCACCTTGGTTGCCAACTTCGGGTGCATGGCCAGGTATCTTGCTGCCGCATGGTTCACGTAGGATACCGCCATGTAGATGCCGAACAATGCGGCGAGCGGTTCCACGGCATAAAGCGCAAAACTGTTCCATTGCGCCTGCGTCATGACCTGCAGCGCGTCCACGGCCCACAGCCGGGTGAAATAGACCAAGGCACCCAGCATGATGAGCATCCGCAGCATCTGGCTCACCAGTACAGGCAGTTTGGGGATCGCGCGCTTCGCCTCCTGGTCGCCGGTCTCAAGGCGCCGGCCCACGAATTCCGCAAATGCGCAGATCAGGATCATCAGCAGAACCGAGCGCACCGTTCCGCTGAGTGCCGCCACCACGCCCGGGTGGACGGTCACGGATCCATAGGCATGCATGGCAGAAACCAGCAGCACGCTCGCCCCGGCAAGTCCCAGCCAGTTCGCTGCCAGCCAGCGCCTCAGCGGCGACACGCGCCCTCCCATGGCGGTTCTCTCGATCCACCGCCGCACTGCGTCCCGCGCCGGAACAGCGACCGCGAAGAAGCTCAAGATGAACAGCAGGTTGTTGATCAACAGCCCCGCCGCGATCACCGAGGCCGGCTGGTTGTTGGCGATGGGGATGGATATCCATGAGCGCAGCACGACGATGGCCATCATGGTCGCGAACAGGCGCATCGCCAGCCGCGCGTCGCTGTCATCCAATGGCACGATGCGATAGGCAGTCTCCGCCGGGCGGAACCAGATCAGGAACAGCGTGTAGAACAGCGCGAACTGCGCACCGCCCATCAGCAGCCAGTGCCCCACTGTCCCCTGCATGCCCACGCCGTTGAACAATTTCGTGGCGGCATAGGCCGTTACCATCCAGAAAGCGGCAAAGCCGATCATGTTGGCCGTGGCGCGGCGCAGGATCTGGCTGATGCTGGCAGCCGCCCCTTCCTTCGCCTGCGTGCCCGGCAGCAGCCACCGCGCCAGCCATGACGCGCCATAGCCCAGTGCCACTGCCCCGGCAAAGATCACCGCCACCACGCCAAGGAAGGCGAGGGGGCCGCGCCCCTGCGGCCGGCCGTCAACCCGTGAGATGATGCTCCCGATTTCATCGGCAAGCGCCGGGTAGGCGCGCAGCGTGTTCTCGAACTGCTCGAAAAACTGAATTCCCTCTGCCTGCAAATAGGATGAAAAGCCTTCCTCGAGGGTTTTAACTGGCGCGGGGCTGGCAGGGGCCTCCGCCGGCTGGCCTGCCTTCATTTCCTTCAGCACCGCCCCGGTGACCTGCTGCACGATCTGGTTCACCTGCCCGTCGGTCAGCGTGACGGGGGCCTCTCCTTGAGCCAGGGCAGCAGACATGGGCAGAAACAGCGCCGCCACTAGCGCTACCCATCCCAATGCCCGATTCTGCAAAAATGAATGAAACACAACCAATTGTAGCATTAAGGTTGTGTTTGAAATAGCCAACTGAGGACAAACGGGCGAAATTGTCCGGCCTCCGCCTGACCCTGAATTCAGTCCCCTTTGGGGCTGGCCCGGGGTAGGTGCGGCGTCGGATGGCGACAGCACGGTTCCTGATTTTCCTGCCCCCATCGGCGCTTTATCGCCGCCCAAAACCTGCTAGAAGCCCGTCCAAACCCTTGATTTGGACCGATCCGCCCCATGTCCGACGACAAGACGCAGAAGACTGACCGCTACCGCGATACCGTGTTCCTGCCCAAGACCTCCTTCGCCATGAAGGCAGGCCTGCCGCAGCGCGAACCGGAATTGCTGAAGCGCTGGGAGGGGCTCGACCTCTACAGCACGCTCAGGAAGCAGTCGGCCGGCCGCCCCAAATATGTTCTCCATGACGGCCCACCTTACGCCAACGGCCACCTCCACATCGGCCATGCGCTGAACAAGATCCTGAAGGACATCGTCACCCGCTCCCGGCAGATGCAGGGTTTCGATTCCAATTACGTTCCCGGCTGGGACTGCCACGGCCTTCCCATCGAATGGAAGATCGAGGAGCAGTACCGGGAGAAGGGCAAGAACAAGGACGAAGTCCCCATCAACGATTTCCGCAAGGAATGCCGCGCCTTCGCCGCACACTGGATCGATGTGCAGCGCGAGGAGTTCAAGCGGCTGGGTGTGACCGGCGACTGGGACAACCCCTACCTCACCATGGATTTCCGCGCCGAAGCGCTGATCGCCAACGAGCTCCTGAAATTCGCCGCCTCAGGCCAGCTCTACCGCGGCTCCAAGCCCGTCATGTGGTCGGTGGTGGAAAGGACGGCGCTTGCCGAGGCCGAGGTCGAATACCAGGACTACCAGTCGGATATGATCTGGGTGAAATTCCCGGTGCGCGGTGGCGGCACGAGCCTTCTCAATGCCAGTGTCGTGATCTGGACCACCACGCCATGGACCATCCCCGGCAACCGCGCCATCAGCTTCTCGTCCAGGATTTCCTATGGCCTCTATGAGGTCACGGCAGCGCCTGAGGGCAATTGGGCCAAGTCCGGCGACAAATATGTTCTCGCCGACAAGCTGGCCGAGGAGGTGATGAAGGCCGCAAAGGTCGAATCCTTCACGCGCCTTGCCGATGCCAACATGGCGGGCGTCACCTGCGGGCATCCGCTGGCGCATCTCGGCTACGGCTTCGATGTGCCGCTGCTCGACGGCGACCACGTGACGGATGACACCGGCACCGGCTTCGTCCACACCGCACCGGGCCATGGCGCGGATGACTATGTGATCTGGATGGAGAAGGTGGGCGGCGCCATCCCCTTCACGGTGGATGCCGATGGCTTCTACACCAAGGATGCGCCGGGCTTTACCGGCAAGCGCGTCATCACGGACAAGGGTGAGAAGGGTGATGCGAACGATGCGGTCATCCGGGCGCTGACGGAAGCGGGCGCCCTCATCTCCCGTGGCCGCCTGAAGCACCAGTATCCGCATTCCTGGCGCTCCAAGAAGCCGATCATCTTCCGCAACACGCCGCAATGGTTCATTTCCATGTCGAGTCATGGCCTGCGTGACATTGCGCTGAAGGCCATCGACGAGACGAAGTTCTTCCCCGCCGGTGGCCAGAACCGGCTGCGCGCCATGATCGAGCAGCGCCCTGACTGGGTGATCTCGCGTCAGCGCGCCTGGGGCGTTCCGATCGCCGTGTTTGTGAACCGGGAAACGGGTGCCATCCTCAACGATCCAGACGTCAATTCCCGGATCATCGAGGCCTTCACCGCAGAAGGTGCGGATGCCTGGTTTGCCGAAGGGGCTGCCCAGCGTTTTCTTGGCGCGCGACATAGTGTTCTCGAGTGGGAGCAGGTCCGCGACATTCTCGACGTCTGGTTCGACTCCGGAT
>CAIYXE010000758.1 GCA_903930095.1 uncultured Hyphomicrobiales bacterium | reverse complement strand
GAGCGCTGCGGCTGTCTGACCCCGCCGGGTCAAGTGAACTTGCACTGGTTTGACGTCTCTCTTGGGCGGCTGAGCGGCAATCAAGAGAATGAGAGAGAAGAGACAATAAGACCCCTTGGCCGCCTTCGACCACCTAGGTGGCTGAACTCGACATTAGTGTTCTGCAGCAAAAAGTTCACCGCGTCACACAACAACTTAACTCTGTCTGACATATGAATGTGTGGAACTACCTCTCTGACACGACGTCAATAATCAGGCACGAAAACTTTGCACGTCACGTTCTAATCCATGCCTTCAAGTCGTTTGATTTCAAACTGACCGCCAGCTGCGAGAAAATTCCCTGTGCCGCCCACAATAGAAAATCAGTTTGTCACCTGCTGGTTTAAGAAGCCGGTGTTTGTCGAAGTAGTTGTCCACTGAGCTTGTTTCACGCTGCGTATCGCTCGTGTCCGGCTATGGGGGCGCCGCCGCCAGCTTAATGGGGGAGCGCGTCGGCGCCCCAGCGGTCTTTCCGTTCGTCCTTGGGACGGTCAGGGTTGAGCCAGACGGATCCGACAGGGTCCCAGTTTCGGGTCCTGCCCGACCAGCGTGCCGGGTTTCTGGCGCGTGCGGCCCAATAGAGTGCGTGAGCGTGGGTTTCACGCCTTGCGCGGCGAGCTCGTCGGAGCGGTCGGCGTGCAGCATGACGACGCCGATAGAACCCAAGATCGAGGTGGGCGAGATGGCGATCTCGCTTGCCGCACTGGCGATGCTGTATGCGGCAGACGCTGCCATCTCGTTGACGAAAGCGGTTACTGGCTTGGTCTGACGGACCGAACGAATCAGATCCGCCAGACCTGCCATGCAGGCGGCTTCACCGCCGGGAGAGCAGATGTCGCGCAGGACCGACCTTATGGTCAGCTTCACCGGCTGCCTGATCCTTCTTATCTGAGGGTCGGTGTCATTGCGGCGGTGCCAGAAGACCGGGATGGGGAAGCTGCGCACTTCAAGTGGCGGCTGTGCCGTCACAAGGCGGAAGACGGGTGCGAAGGTCTGTGTAGCACGCGCCGGAGGTGTTACCAGCGCGCCGGAGGGCGCAGCGGCGGCGAACCTCGCTATGGAGGCGCTTGACCGCTGATCCGCGCATGGTAAGCTCCCATATTGACACGACTGGCGGGCAAGACCAAGCTTCGACAACGGCACGTGAATTTTTTCTTTTCAGGAAACACCTGGCTCCTGACTGTCACACGCCGATGAGTACATCGGGCCGCGGAGGACGTCATGGAAAGTTACTATAATCTTGGGAGCTATTCGCGGCGGGTAACCACACCGTCAAGGGAAGCGCAGACGTGGTTTGACCGCGGCCTGATCTGGACCTACGGCTATAACCATGAGGAGGCGCTGCGCTGTTTCGCCAAGGCCGCGGAGGCTGATCCGCGTTGTGCGATGGCGCAGTGGGGCATCGCCTATGCGGCAGGGCCCAACTACAACAAGCAATGGGCGGCCTTTGACGCGCTCGACCTCAGGAACTCGCTGGGTATGGCATGTACGGCGACCCAAAAGGCGCTAGACCTTCTCGATGGGGCAAGCCCGGTCGAGCAGGCACTGATCCGACCGCTGGCAACACGCTATCCCTCCGGCGATCCGAACCAGGTGACGCCCGCCTGGAACAATGACTATGCAGAGGCCATGCGCCAAGTTTACCGCGTCTTCCCCGGTGATCATGACGTCGCCGCGCTGTTTGCAGAAGCGATCATGAACCGCACGCCGTGGCTCCTCTGGGATATCAAGAGGGGCACCGCCACTGAAGGTGCGGGCACCGAGGAGGCGATTGCCGTCCTCGAAATGGCGATGGCCGAACCCGGCGGCATGAAACATGCCGGCATTCTCCATATGTACATTCACCTGATGGAAATGTCGCCCCATCCTGAGCGGGCGCTGAAGGCGGCAGACGCGCTCCGCACCCTCATTCCCGATGCCGGGCATCTCGTGCACATGCCGACCCACATTGACGTTCTGTGCGGCAATTACCGCGATGTCATCACGTGGAACACCAATGCCTGCGCTGCTGACGAGAAGTTCCTGGCGAAGGAAGGGCCGCTCAACTTCTACACGCTCTACCGATGTCACAACTATCACTTCCGCATCTATGGCGCGATGTTCTCGGGCCAGTACGGTGAGGCACTGAAAGCGGTGGATCAACTGGAAGCGACGATCCCGGAGGAACTACTGCGGATCGAAAGCCCGGTCATGGCTGACTTTCTGGAAGCCTTCGTGCCGATGCGCTTGCATGTCTATGTGCGTTTCGGCAAGTGGCAGGAAATTGCCGATGAACCTCTGCCAAAGGACCAGACGCTTTATTGCGTGACGACAGCGGTCATTCACTATGCCAAGGCAATCGCCTACGCCAATCTCTACAAGGGGGCTGCCGCCGAAACCCATGTGAAGCTGTTCGAAGAGGCTTTGGCTCGGCTACCGGCATCGCGCACGCTGTTCAACAACATCGCCCGCGACATCCTCGCGGTGGCAGCTGAGACGATGCGGGGCGAGGTCGAGTACTACCGCTTCAACTACGAGAAGGCATTTGCCCATCTGCGCAATGCCGTATCGCTCTATGACGGCATGCCCTATGACGAGCCGTGGGGCTTCATGCAGCCGATCCGCCACGCACTGGGTGCTCTCCTACTCGCGCAAGGTCATGTGTCGGAGGCAGAGACGATTTATAGCGCCGATCTCGGTTACGACGGAAGCCTGAGCCGCGCCTGCCAGCATCCGGACAATGTCTGGAGTCTGCACGGGCTCCATGAATGCCTGGCCAAGCTCAACCGATCGGCGGAAGCAGCGATGGTGAAGCAGAGGCTTGACGTGGCAGTGTCCCGGGCCGACGTGCCGATCAAGGCCTCGTGCTTCTGCCGCCAGATAGCGGTCGAGTGAGCTGACTGCCCTTCCGCGATCAGATGTCAGGGGATCGGCTTTCACGGAAGCTTCTTGCAGAATCGATATATGTAGATCATCATAGTATTCCCTGTATAAGCGCGAGTCCTGAAGGTGCCGCCGTGTCTCGCTAGTATCGGGAAAGCGTCATCCGCTACCGCGAACCCGTTCCTCGCTGTCAGCTACAGCCTGGCGTGCTTTGCTACACTGCCGTCCGGCAGCTCCGTCTGCATCAACATGTGAGCAAAGGCGGGTCTGGACCCATCTCCCTGCCTGGCCTCGACCCGAAACATCCATCAAGAACTATCCAACCAGATCCTAAGGAAGGGAAGCGCAGATGTCGTTTTATCTCTATCAGATCAGCTATTCGAAAGAGGCGATCAAGTCGATGGTTGCCAACCCGCAGGATCGGGAAGCGGCCGCCCGCAAGCTCATTGAGGCCCTTGGCGGAAAGTTGCATCATCTGTTCTTTGCCTTCGGCCAATACGACGTCATTTGCCTCATCGAAGCGCCCGACGACGTGACCATGATGGCCGGCTCCGCCGCGGTTGCATCCGCCGGTACGGTATCTTCCGCGTCCACGGTAAAGCTCATGACATCATCCGAAGCGATGGTGGCAATGGAATTGGCAGGCAGGGTCACCGGCAGCTATAAGTCGCCGCATAGCTAAGGCCCCACTGCGTTCTGGCTGCGTGCTGAACTGCGCTCACCGCAAAGAGAATTTCCCGATGACCGCAGAGGCGGACAAGCAAGACCTGCATTTTCGCGAGATCGAGGTCAAGGAACGCAAGGACCGGGTGGACGATGCGCTTAACGCGACGCGCGCCGCGGTTGAGGAACGCGTGGTTCCCGGCGGCGGCGTGGCGCTTCTCAGGGCCAAGACTGCCGTTGATGCGCTGTCCTCGCAGAACGCAGATATCCAGGCCGGCATGAAGATCGTGTCACGCGCACTCGAGGCGCCGCTGTGCCAGATCGTGGAGAATGCCGGCCTCGAGGGATCGATCGTCGTGGGCAAGCTCATCGAACGGTCTGACTGCCATGGTTTCGACGCACAGACGGAAGAGTATGTCGACATGATCGCAGCGGGCATCATCGACCCCACCAGGGTCGTGCGCGTGGCACTGCAGGATGCGGCATCGATCGCTGCGATCCTGATCACCACGGAAGCTATGATCGCCGAGCGGCCTCAGGACGGCCCGGCAGCACCGGCGATGTCCGGCTGCAGGGACTACTAGTCAACGACCAAGGCCGGGGGACATTCCCCCGGTTCCATTTTTCTCCAGGCAAAGGATCAAGGACATGGCCAAGGGCGAACAGCGAAGCAACCGCGAGAAGAAGAAACCGAAGCAGGAAAAGGCAAAGCCTGCAGTTGTTGGGTCGATCTTCTCGGTCCCGCCGGGTTCCGGGAAGCCAGCGAACAGCGGGAAGAAGAAGTAGCGCGGCCTGATCAGTCCCAGCTGCGTGTGCTCATGGCCTTGAGGTATTTGCCAAGAGTCGCACGTTCGCCGGGTTCATCCCCGATGGCAGGGCCCGTTTCCGGCTCCAGAATGGCATCAAGGGCGTCCTCGCAATCGAGGCACAGTGCGGGGCAAGCGGGGGCTTCGGCGAAGCCGCCATCCGCCGTGAGCCTGACCGGCACCACGATCTCGCCCGCCGCGCAGCGCGGGCACGGCGCGGCATATGTCGCCACTCCGTCTTCCCGCTGGCGCAGGCTGAAGGTGACGAGCACCTCCGTCATCCGGCCTTCGTGCTTGATGACGATGGACGTACGGTAGCCTTCCGCCGGAACATTCATCGACTGCTGAAAACTGTCTGGGGGCGATGGCGCTTCCATGGAATTGCTCCTTCATCGTATCGCGGGGAACCCTCTGCACCTAGCACAGTCCACTCCACATGCGAGGCAATTCGCGTTCGCCAACGCCGCACCGTTCTTGCCGACCTCATTCCGAACTTAAAGATTGGGCAAAATATGAACAGAGTTCATGCGTCGAAGCACAAGGGCGCCAGCGCCGCGCAGGCCGAATGCGAGGCTGAAATCTTACATCGCGCGCGGATCACCGCCTCGCTGCGGGAACAGCGATTGAAGCGCGATGCGGAGATTGCTGCGGCAGGCCCTCCTGTCACTCCGCCAAAGCCTGCGCGAAAGCGGAAGGTGGCCTGATGGCCCTGCAGTTTCCCAATATCAGCCGCAGCTTTGACGTGACCAGGGGATGCGTCCGCTTCTCGGGCTACGACCACACGAGGGAGGTGGCTTTCTTCATCGAGCAGGATGTGGTATACTATTTTAATTGTGGTGCACTTGTCAGCCTTGAGTCTCTCCTGGCGGCCTTCGACCACCATCGCGACAGGATATGCCACGCAGCTGTCAGAGCCTATGGCCAACGGCTTAAGGGATCATATACTTTGACGCTGGCGGATTTCTGAATAATGGCACTGAACGAAGCGGTCATCGACATCGTTGCAATCGGCAGGCTCGCCAAGGCACTGGCGTTCATCGCCGGTGCATCTCACCCGACGACCATCGCGCTCCAAAGAGCTGCCGAAAGCCAGGCCGAGAGCGACATCAAGAGGGCCCGCCTCCTGTTCCTGCAGCTGAAGCCCGGCGTGCGCCAGGCCGCCTTCGCCATGATGGAAGACTGAACGCCGGACT
>CAIYXE010000757.1 GCA_903930095.1 uncultured Hyphomicrobiales bacterium | reverse complement strand
TGGCAGGCCAAATACATCGCCGAGTTCTTCCATTTTTATGCTGGTGCTGCCGACAAGGTGATGGGGCAGACGCTCCCCATCGACAAGCCCGACATGCTGACCATGACGCTGCGCGAGCCCCTGGGCGTCGTCGCCGCCGTGGTGCCTTGGAACTCGCAACTTTTCCTCGTCGCGGTGAAGATTGGACCGGCGCTCGCGGCGGGCAACACGGTGGTTCTGAAGGCTTCGGAACATGCCTCGGCCCCCATGCTGGAATTCGCGCGGCTGATGCAGCAGGCGGGCTTTCCGCCCGGCGTCTTCAATGTGGTGACGGGTCATGGCGATCCTTGTGGGCGGGCGCTCACCTCGCACCCGCTGGTGCAGCGCATCAGCTTCACCGGCGGCCCGGAGTCGGCGCGCCACATCATCCGCAATTCGGCCGAGAACTTCGCGCAGGTCTCGCTCGAGCTTGGTGGCAAGTCGCCCTTCCTGGTGTTCGAGGATGCCGACATCGAAAGCGCGGTCAACGGGTCAATTGCGGGGATCTTCGGCGCTACGGGTCAGTCCTGCGTCGCGGGATCGCGGCTTTACCTGCAGGAGAAGGTGGCGGACCAGTTCCTTGACATGATGGTGTCGCGCGCCCGCCAGATCAGGATCGGCGATCCGCTGCTGGAGGAGACGCAGATGGGCCCGCTGGCCACGCCGGGCCAGCTCGCCCGCATCGAAAGGGAAGTGGCCTTCGCGCAGGAGCAGGGCGGCAAGCTTCTGACGGGTGGCCAGCGCCCGGCGGAGCACAACCGCGGATTCTTCTATGAACCCACCATCATCGAGTGCCGGGACCAGTCGGCGCGCATCGTGGACACGGAACTCTTTGGCCCGGTGCTGAGCGTGCTTCGTTTCAAGGATGAGGCCGAGGTGGTCAGGATGGCAAACGACACGAAGCACGGCCTCGCCGCCGGCGTCTTCACGCGCAATGGCGCCACCGCGCTGCGGGTGACGAAGCAGCTTCGCGCCGGCATCGTATGGGTCAACACCTACCGTGTCGTGTCGCCCATGGCGGAGTTCGGCGGGTTCAAGGAATCAGGTTACGGCCGGGAGAGCGGCCTGCAGGCGATCTATGACTACACCCGCCCCAAGACCGTTTGGATCAACACGTCCGACCAGCCGATGAGCAACCCTTTCATCATGCGCTGACCTGCATCAGCATATCGACCGCTGTGCATGCCTCCGTCCCGGCGAACAGCGGGTTGATCTCGATCTCGACCACAGCGTTTGCCTCATCCGCCGCGAAGGCCGCGAGCCGTTCCAGCATGTCGAGGAGTGCCTCTCTGCTGGCAGCGGGCCTGCCGCGGAAGCCATCGAGCAAGCGATTGATCTTCAGCTTTGCGAGGGCTCGCGCAATGTCCTGCCGCGCGGTGGGCAGCAGCAATGTCGTTGCATCTGCCAGCACCTCGACGAGAACGCCGCCAGCGGCAATCGTCATGGCGAGGCCGAATTGCGGATCGCGCCGGATGCTCACCATCAACTCCGCCACCGGCTGATCGATCATGCGCTCGATGAGAAACCTGTCCGTGGCCGCTGCCGCGTCATAGGCGGCAACATCCGCCTTCATGCGCCCGACGGCGTCTGCCACTTGGGCTTCGGAGCCCAGGCTGAGCCTCACCGCGCCTGCCTCCGTCTTGTGCGGCAGTTTCGCGCTCACCATCTTGAGGGCCACGGGAAAGCCGATTTCGCCCGCAAGGGCAGTGATTTCGCCGCCACGTCCCACCCGGCTCAAGGGAACCGCAATGCCCCGCGCCGCCACAAGCCTCTTGGCCACGGCCTCATCCAGCAGCACCGGGCCAGCCTGCGCCCTGCCTGGGATGAGCGGCGGCGGCGGATTGGCGATGATCTCCGCCCGGCGCTCGCCGTGCCAGGCGCTTGAGGCAATGGCAGTCATGCAGTTCTCAATTCCCTGCATGGGGGCAATGCCCTGCGCCACGAGGAAGTCGCGTGTCTCAACGTCGAGGTTTTCCGGAAGCGTGCTGCACACCGCTGACGGCAGCCCATGTCGCTTCGCCGCCGCGATGAAGGAGACCGTGTCGTTGCGATAATGCACCTTGCTCTCATCGAGGCCCGGTGCGGGATAGTCCTGCACGATCACCGCGGCATCGTGCCCGTCGGCCAGCAGTGCGTCGAACACGGGGCCAGTCTTTTCGGGAATGCCCCAGATCGGCGTCGTATAGTCGAGTGGGTTGGACACCGTCGCCGTGTCCGGAAGCTGGGTGCGGAGCCGTTCCGCCGTCGCGGGATCGGGCGGGCTGAAGGTGAGGTTCAGCGTCTCGGCATAATCCGCCAGCATGGTGGCCCCGCCGCCGGAGCAGGTAAGCCCCGCCAGCCTTCGCCCGCGCGGCACGCCCGCGACGCAGAGGTACTTCACCGTCTCGAGAAGTTCCGCCGGGCTCATCGCACGGATGATGCCCAGCCTGTCGAACAGCGCGTCATAGAGTTCCTCCGTTCCCGACAGCGAGCCTGTGTGGCTCACCGTCAGGCTGGAGCCAAGCCGCGATGTTCCGGTCTTCAGCGCCACGATGGGCTTGCCCAGGCGAAGGCACTTCAGCGCCGCGCGCTCGAAGGCGGCCACATCCTTCAGCCCCTCGATGTGAAGGCCGATGGCCCGCACCTCCGGCCGCTCCCCCAGCGCGTCGACGAAATCCTCAAGCCGCAGGACCGTCTGGTTTCCTGCCGAGACCATGTATGCGAAGGGCACGCTGCGCTGGCTCATCGTCAGGTCGGAGGAGAGCATGCCGCTTTGCGTGATGATGGCCGCGCCATGGCCGGAACAATGACCGCCGTGGGTGAAGGGCCACAGCGCCACGCGGTCCACATAGTTGATCACGCCATAGCAATTGGGTCCCACAAGGGCGAGGTCTCCCGCCGCCGCGATGAGGCGCGCCTCCGCCTCGGCACCTTCCGCCCCCGTTTCGCCGAAGCCCGCAGTGTAGCAGACAACACCGCCCGCACCCATGGCACTGAGCCTGGCCAGCGTGTCGATGGCGGCCTCCTTCGGCACGGCCAGGAACACGGCATCGGGTGCCTCCGGCAGCTCATCGAGGGAGGAAAAGCAGCGGTGCCCGCCAATGTGGCTGCGCTTCGGATTCACCGGCCAGAACGGACCGCCGAAGCCGATGCGCTTGCATTCGGCCGCAACCGTCTCTGCATCGCGCCCGCCGATCACCGCCACGTGGCGGGGCTTCAGCAGCCTGTCGAGATTGGCGCGGCGCTTGAGGTTCATGCGCCGAGCGGCCGCAGCAGGGCGCGCGAGATGATGTGGCGCTGGATTTCCGAAGTGCCGTCCCAGATACGCTCGAGCCTCGCGTCGCGCCACAGCCGCTGCACGGGCAATTCCTCCATCAGCCCCATGCCGCCATAGATCTGCACCGTGTTGTCGGCCACGCGGTTCACCATCTCGGAGCAATAGAGCTTGACCATGGAGATGTCGGCGTCGGTCAGCGTGCCAGCCTCGGCACGGCGAATGGCGTCCTCCACGAGAAGGTCGGCGGCACGAAGTTCGGTCGCCATGTCGGCAAGCTTGAAGCCCGTGCCCTGGAACTTGCCGATAGCCTGGCCGAACTGCTTGCGGCTTGCCGCCCATTCGGTGGCAAGCCCCAGCAGCCGCTCCGCCTTGCCGCAGCAGGAGGCGCCCACGAAGATGCGGCCATAGGTCAGCCACTGTCCGGCCAGCTCCAGGCCGCGGCCTTCCTCGCCAAGCACCTGGCCGGGACCCAGCCGCACATTGTCGAAGCTCAGCTGGAACGTCTTGTAGCCGCGGTAGCTCACGCAATGCGTGCCGTCGCGCACGTCGAAGCCCGGCGTTCCGGCATCGACCAGAAAGGCCGTCACCCGCTTGCGCGATCCGCGCGGGGACTCGTCGACACCGGTGGCCGCAAAGACGATGGCGAAATCCGGCAGCACCGGGCCCGAGATGAAGTGCTTCGAGCCGTTGAGGATCCAGTCGGAGCCGTCCCGCCGCGCGTTGGACTTCATGCCCATCACGTCGGAACCCGCCTCGGGCTCGGTCAGCGCGAAGAGCTCGCGTTTTTCGCCGCTCACGGCGGGATAGAGATAGCGCTCCCTCTGCTCTCCCTCGCAAGCCAGCAGCAGTTCGGTGGGCCTCGCCACCCAGCTGTGGAGCGCATGGCTCGTCTTTCCGAACTCGCGTTCCATGATGGTCTTCGCCGTCAGGGTCAGTCCGCCGCCTCCGACGTCTTCCGGCAGGTTCGCCGCATAGAGGCCGGCTTCCCTGGCCCGCCTTTCGATCTGCCGCCCGAGGTCGAGGGGAACCTCTCCCAGCCGGTCCACCAGATCCTCGTGAGGTTGCAGTTCGGCCTTCATGAAGGCCTGCACGGTTTCCAGCAGCAGGCGGTTTTCGTGGGAATCGACGAGACTCAACATGTCCTCCGGGGGCTATGCCGTTTCCCCGCGGCGCCGCCGCGCCAGAAGCGCGAAGACCACGAGGACGACGAGCGTGATGCAGATCAGCACGACGGCCGCAGCGGCAACCGTCGGGTCGGTGTTCTCGCGCATGCCGTTCCACAAGCGGCGCGGCAGGGTGAACACATCGAACTTGGAGATGAACAGCGTGACGACGATCTCGTCCCAGGACAGGATGAAGGCGAAGATCGCGCCTGCGAGAATGCCGGGCCGGATCACCGGCAGGATGATGCGCCACACCGTCGTCCGAAGCGAGGCGCCGAGGCTGCGCGAGGCCTGCTCCAGCCGCGGGTCGAAATTGGCCAGCGCTGCGGAGACAGTGATGATCACCATCGGAAGCGCCAGAATGGCATGCGCGAGGATGATTCCAAGATAGGAGTCGATCAGGCCCAGCGGCACCCACCAGCGATAGAAGGCCATGGCGGAGATGATGGGCGGCACCATCAGTGGGAGCAGCAGAAAGGCGCGGATCGCCTCGGTGAAGCGGCTGGAAAGTCGCCACAGCCCGATCGCCGCCAGCGTGCCGAGCACTGTGGACAGTACGGATGAGGCCACCGCGATGACGAAGCTCTGCCCGAAGCTCGACAGCCATTCGGGGCTGGTGAACAGGTTCCTGAAATGCTGCAGGGAGACGCCGTTCCACGGCAGCGAGAGATAGGTGTTGGAGGTGACCGAAACCGGAAACGCCACAAGCGACGGAATGATGAGGATCAGCAGGATGATCCAGGCCACGCCCTGCGTGACGCGGCGCCCGCGTGACGGAGTCATGACCTTGCTCCGCCGAAGACGGCTGAGAGCTTCATGAAGCGGTTCAGCACATACATCATCGCCAGTACGCTGGCGATCATCAGCGTGGCCAGCATCGCCGCCGTGCCCCAGCGAACGGTAACGAGAAGCTGCACGGAGATGTATTCGGCGATCATCTGCACCTTGCCGCCACCAAGGATCGCCGGCGTCACGTAGAAGCCCAGCGAAGTGATGAACACCAGCAGCGACGCAGCGATGATCCCCGGCCTCGTCAGCGGCAGGTAGACCCGGAAAAAGGTTTGCGCACGGCTGGCGCCCAGGCTGCGGGATGCGCTTGCCAGCTGCGGGTCGATCCCCTGCATGTTGGCAAGAAGCGGCAGGATGGCATAGGGCACCATGTATTCCGTCATGCCTACCAGCACGCCAAACTCGTTGCGCATCAGCGGCAGCGGATCGGATATGAGGCCACTGGCCATGAGCGTGTTATTGACCAGGCCATTGTGGCCCAGCAGCATCATCCATGCGAAGGAGCGGACCAGCACCGAGATCCAGAAGGAAACGAGCAGGATGGCCATCATCCGCTGCCTCACATGGGACAGCGCATGGATCATGGCATAGGCCACGACATATCCGAGGATCACGCTGAACACGGTGGTGATGAGGCAAAGCCTGATCGTGCGGATGATCAGATTGGCGACTGTGTCGCTCTCGAAGATCCTGTAGTAGTTTCCAAGGCCCGGCTTGGGGTCGGTGACGCTGAGGAACAGCACGTTGGCGATGGGCGCCACGTAGAGCGCAAGCACCACCAGCACTGCGGGCGCCACCAGCAGCCAGTAGGGGTTGAACCGCGAAGCCTGTGCCGAACCTGACATGTCTCACCGTGGGAAGCCGGGACACGTGCCCCCGGAGTCGGGGGCACGCGCAGTGTTGCTGCCGTCAGCCGATTGCGTCGAGGAATGCGTTGACGGCGTCGCCGCCATTGTCGGCCCACCAGACAGGATCGTTGAAGAGAACCTTGTCGATGTTCATGGCCGAGTTGACGGCATAGGGCTGCATGGCCTCCGGAATCTTGCTGAAGGCTTCCGGGTTGGACGGCGTCATGCCGAGGCAGTCGAGAATGGCAAGTTGCGATTCAACCTGCAGCGCCTGGCTGATGAACTTCATGACGTTGTCGCGGCCGGCGGGATTGCCACGCGGCACGATGTAGGCACCAGGCATGGCGATCGCTTCGTTCATCACCAGCTTGTAGCGCCCGTTGGTGCGTTCTTCGATGGCTTTGCCGCGGTTCTGCCACACCATGCCCAGCACGACTTCGCCATTGACGATCATGTCATGGGCTTCCGATCCCGATCCCCAATAGAGGCTGTCGTCCTTGATGGCCTTGATCCTCTCCAGTGCACGCGGCACGTCGCAGGGATAGACCTTGTCCTTGGGCACACCATCCGCCATCAACGCGCTCTCGATCGAGCCATTCGCCCATTTGTAGAGCGATCGCTTTCCCGGAAACTTGGCGGTGTCATAGAAATCCGCCCAGTTCTGCGGCGGATTATCGCCAAAGGCCTGCGTGTCATACATGAAGGCATAGCCATAGAAGATGACGCTCACGCCGTGTTCCCAGGCAAAGCCGTCCTTGGTCTGCGCCTTGTTGACGATATTGTAGTCGATGGCCTCCAGGTGCCCGGACTTGCCCAGCGCAATGGCGTCGAAACCATCCGCGTCGCACACGTCGGCGGTCACCTTGCCCGAGTCGACCATCTCCTTGATCTTGCCCTGCAAGGGGCCGGAGGTGTCGAACTTGAGCGGAAGGCCCGTGGCCGCGGTGAAGGGCTTGCCGATGGCGTCGCCATGGCACTTCTCGGATTCCCCGCCCCAGTTCCACATGACGATCTCGTTGGCGGCAGCCTCCGCATCGCCTGCGGACACCGCGAGTGCTGCAGCGCCCGCCATGCCGCACAGCGCCAGGAAGCTGCGGCGGTCGAGCTTTCCGGACTTGAAGGCAAGGGCGCCCCGGTAAGTGATGTCGCGCAAAAATGCTTGGTCTTTCATGGTCACGTCCTCCGTTTTGCTGCGGCCGTCCCGCCGCTGGTTTTCAGATCTGGCCGTCGGCCAGTCCTTTAGGTGCGGATCTTGCGCCCGCCTCATCGCCATCACCGTCTTCGACCTCCACGGCAGCGTCGTCGCTCCAGAAGAGGTCGATGGGCTGTGATGCCAAAAACTGTCCGGTATTCCGCCATGCCGGCACATGAACCTCGACCAGCGGGTTGCCCGGCACATCCACCATGAGCTTCAGCGTGGAGCCCATGTAGGTGATGCTGCGGAGGGTGCCGGTCAGGCGGTTCGGCCCCCCGCCTCCGCCGATACCCGCCGGCGCCGCATCGATCTTCTCCGGCCGGAGCGCAAAGCGCCGACCGTCGCGGGTTATGAAGTTGCTCTTGCCCAGAAAGCTCGCGGCAAATTCCGTGCGCGGCTTCTCGTAGAGTTCGATGGGGGTCCCCACCTGCACGATTTTTCCCCGGTTCATGATCACGATGCGGTCCGACATGGTCAGCGCTTCTTCCTGATCATGCGTCACATAGATGAAGGTGGTGCCCACCTGATGGTGGATTTCCTTGAGTTGCTCCTGCACGTCGCTGCGCAGCTTTCGGTCGAGCGCACCCAGCGGCTCGTCCAGCAGCAACACCCGTGGCGAAAAACTCAAGGCCCGCGCCAGTGCCACACGTTGCTGCTGGCCCCCCGAAAGCTGCTGCGGGTAGCGGTCAGCGAGGCCGCCCAGCTGCACGAGCTCCAGCATCTCCCGCACCCGCGCGTCGATCTCGGCCGCAGGCTTGCGGCGGACGTACAGCGGATAGGCGATGTTCTTCTGTACGCTCATGTGCGGGAACAACGCATAGCCCTGGAAGACCATGCCGAAATTGCGCCTCTCCGGCGGGGTCGCGGCAATCGACGTTCCGCCCACCAGTATGTCGCCCGAGGTGATCTCCTGAAAACCCGCCAGCATCATCAGCAGTGTCGTCTTGCCGGAGCCGGATGGCCCCAGAAGTGTGAGGAATTCGCCCGCCTTGATGTCCAGCGATATGCCGTCGACGGCCGTCGTCCTTCCATATCGCTTGCTGACGCGGTCAAACCTGACGCCGATGCCGGAGGGGCTTGTCGTCATGCCTGTTTCTTGAGCCCCAGTTTTGCTCGGGCCTCTGCCGGGCTCAGCTCGCGGGCACCCCTGCGCTCGATGATTCCAACCACCCGCTCCACCAGTTGCGCATTGCTGGCCAGAACCCCGCGGTCGAGGTAGAGATTGTCCTCGAGGCCGACGCGCACGTTGCCGCCCATTGCCACGGCCGCCGCCGCCATCGGCATCTCCATGCGGGAAATTCCGAAGCTTGCCCAGCTCGCATTGGCGGGAAGCTGGTCCTTCATCGCCTTCATGTTGTCGACCGACTGGTCGGCCCCCCACGGAATGCCGAGGCAGATCTGGAACATCGGTGGATCCTCGATCAGCCCTTCCTTGATCAACTGCCTCGCCAGCCGGATGTGCCCGAGGTCGAACACCTCGAGTTCCGGCTTTACCCCCCATTCCCTGACCAGCGCCGCCATGCGGCGAAGATAGGGCGGAGTCGACATGTAGACATAGTTGCCGTCGCCGAAGTTCATTGAACCGCAATCAAGGCTGCAGATTTCCGGGCGCAGCATCTCCACGTGGCGCAGCCTTTCCTCCGGGCCGATCATGTCGGTTCCGGGGCCGGGTCTGCAGGGGTCGTCCTCGCTGATCATCCAGTCTCCGCCCATGCCCGCAGTGAGGTTGATCACCACATCTGTGCCGCTGGAACGAATGATATCGACCGCCCGCTTGAACAGCTCCGGATCGCGTGAGCCCTTCCCCGTTGCGGGATCGCGGACATGAAGATGGGCGGCGGTTGCCCCCGCCTTTGCGGCCTCGATCGCCGCCTGGGCGATCTGTTCCGGCGTTACGGGAACGCCAGGGTGCTTGCCGACCGTATCGCCAGCTCCGGTCACGGCGCATGTCACGATGACTTCGAAATTCACGCTCTCTCGCTCCCCGACGGTCTTGTTTATGCCTCCGAAATGATTTGCCCGATCCGTTTTCGACGTTATAAATTTATCGCCACTAATGCTTTTTTTTCGTCGGGTGGTTTCAAGATGACAGGTCGAGGCACAGAACAACTGAGCGATCCGGCCGAGGTCACCCGGGTCAGCTTCATATTGATCCCCCGCTTCAACATGATGACCCTGACCATGCTCATGGAGCCGAT
>CAIYXE010000756.1 GCA_903930095.1 uncultured Hyphomicrobiales bacterium | reverse complement strand
ATGGATCGACCTCAAGGGTGAGCAGGGCATCGTCCCGATTATCGTGCCGCTGGGCGATCTCGAGGATACGCAGTCACTCACCGCCGACGACGCACTGAGGGGCGATACCGTCCGCCTTGAGGCGATACGCAAGCGCTACGGCGTGCCCAGCCTGCTGCTGGCCCAGGCCCAGCCCGCCGACGGCGGCGGCCTTCATGTCTATATCGAAGGCGAGACCAAGCTCGGCCTGGTGAAGGTCAACAAGATCTACCAGCCGGACGAGGCGGGCGCTGCCACGGCTGAGACCATCGCCGTGGCCGCGTTCCAGGCCATGGTGGTCAAGACCTACAGGGAGGCCGCTGACAGGCTCGCTGCGGAAGAAGCCGCCCTGAGCGCCAACACCACCCAATCCCTCGCTGTTACCGTGCCCTTCACCAGCCCGCGCGAGTGGAACGCCATCCGCTCGCGCATCCTCACAACACCGAACGTGACGGGTGTTGACCTCTCCACCCTCAACACTGACGGAGCATTGATCCGGCTGGTCTTCACGCGCACCGTCGAGGAACTCCAGTTGAACATGCAGGCCGCCGGGCTCAATCTCGCCAACAACGGGTCGGCCTGGATCATCCAGCAGATGTGAGGGATGCACAATCTCCCCAACCTGATTTCGCTGATGCGGCTCCTTCTGGTGCCGCTCACCGTCTGGCTGATCCTCTCGAATGCCTATGCTTTGGCCTTTGCGACCTTCCTTGTGGCCGGGATTTCCGACGGCTTTGACGGTTTCCTGGCGCGGCGTTTTGACTGGCGCACCAGGCTCGGCGCCTATCTCGATCCGCTGGCGGACAAGGCGCTGGTCGTCTCGGTCTTCGTGACGCTGGGCCTGCTCAAGATGATCCCCGCCTGGCTGGTCATCATGGTCGTCTCGCGTGACGCGCTGATTGTCGGCGCGGTGGTGCTTTCCCGGCTGATTGACCACCCGGTGAAGGTGAGGCCGCTGATGCTCAGCAAGGTCAATACGGTGGCGCAGATCGTTTTTCTCGTCGCCGTTCTGGGGTTTGCCGCCGCGGGCGAGGCGCTGGCGCCCCTTGTGGATTACGGCAGCATTCCGGTTGCGCTGTTGACGGCGCTGTCCGGGGCCGCCTATCTGACGGCATGGCTCCGCCACATGGCGGAAGAGCCACACGAGGACCGCAAGCCGTGACACTGCAGAAACAGGTTGTGATCTGGGCCGTCTCGCTTGGCTTGCTGGTCTTCGCGCTCTGGGCCTTCAGCCCGATCCTGCTGCCCTTCATCGCGGGGCTGGTGCTGGCCTATTTCCTTGATCCCGTGGCGGATGCGCTGCAGCGGTTGGGCTTGTCGCGGCTTTCGGCGGCGCTTGTCATCGTCATTCTCGCCATCCTCATTCTCGTCATTTCAATGGTGATCCTTGCGCCTGTCGTCGTTGACCAGCTGGGCCGCTTCGCAGGGGACCTGCCCGGCATCATCCAGACGCTGACCCTTCGCTTTGACGAATTCGCGCCGAAGTGGATGAAGGATGCCCTCGCCAAGAGCGGCGCCGATGTCCAGGGCTCGATGACGCAGTTTGCCGGCAAGGCGGCTGAGTGGATCCTCAGCGTGGTGAAAACGCTTCTCTCGGGCGGGCTCGCACTCGTCAACCTCGTGTCGCTTCTGGTGGTGACGCCGATCGTCACCTTCTATCTCCTCGTCGACTGGGACGACATGATCGAGGCTGTGGACCGCTGGGTGCCGCGGGAGCATCTGGAAACCGTGCGCGCGCTGGGTCGTGAGATCAACGCGGCCATGGCCGGCTTCATCCGGGGGCAGGGCACGGTCTGCCTGCTCCTTGGCGTCTTCTACGCTGTGGCTCTCTCGCTTGCTGGCCTCAAGTTCGGCCTCGCCATCGGCCTCCTTGCGGGGGCCCTCACCTTCATTCCCTATGCCGGGGCGCTGATCGGCGGCGTGCTGGCGATCGGGGTGGCGCTCTTCCAGTTCTGGCCCGATTTCTGGTCGATCGCCCTTGTCGCCGCCATCTTCGGCCTCGGCCAGTTTCTCGAGGGCAATTTCCTGTCGCCCAAGCTCGTCGGCAAGAGCGTCGGCCTTCACCCGGTGTGGCTCATGTTTGCGCTCTTCGCCTTCGGCTATGCCTTTGGCTTCGTGGGGCTGCTGCTGGCAGTGCCGCTGGCTGCCGCGGCGGGCGTTCTCGTGCGCTTCGGCATTGGCCAGTACCTGTCCAGCAGGCTCTACCTCGGACCCGGTGACGAGCCTGAGCCGGTGCCGGTGCCCCTCGGCATCATCGAGGAGGAGCAACGCCGGGGTGCGCGGGACCAGGGGCAGCCCGCGGCATGACCGGCCGGTCCGGCCGCCAGCTGGTGCTCGACCTCGCCCACCGCGAAGCCCAGGGCCGCGACGACTTCCTCGTCACGCCCTCCAATGCCGCCGCCGTCGCGATGGTCGACCGCTACCCGGACTGGCCGCACTACGGCGTGGTGCTTCTGGGCGATGCGGGCAGCGGCAAGTCGCATCTTCTGGAGGTCTGGCGGCAAGCCGCCGGGGCGCGGCTGATCACAGCCACCTGCCTCGCGGACGAGCCGCCGGACCAGCTGCTGGCGGGCGGCGCCCTCGCCATCGACGATGCGCCAGGCGCCAGCCTCGACGAGCGTGCCCTGTTCCATCTCCTGAACCTCGCCCGCCAGACCGGCAGCCACGTGCTGATCGCCAGCAATTTGGACCCCGCCCACTGGGCCGTGGCACTTCCCGATCTTGCCTCGCGTCTCAAGGCGCTGGCGGTGGCGCGGCTCGATCCGCCGGACGACGTGCTGTTGCGGGGCGTGCTGGTCAAGCTCTTTGCCGACCGCCAGCTTGCTGTGGAGGAGCCAGTGGTGTCCTATCTCATGCTGCGCATGCCGCGCTCGCTGGAGGCGGCGCGCGCCCTGGTGGCGGAGATCGACAAGCTCGCGCTGGTCGAGCAGGCAGCCGTCACCCGCGGGCTCGCGTCCCGCGTCTTGCAGCGGCTGACCGAACCCGGCATGTTCCCCGAGGAGGGATGAGGCTGCTGCGCCGCGTGCAGGACCGGCCTTCCGTCATAACGCTGTTACAATGCCGGGCGAGGCACGCGTCGTGCCTCCCGCTCAATTGAAAGGCCGCCATGAACGAGCAGCTCCCGATCCTGCCGCCCGCCATCACGATGGATACGCCCGAGCGTTTCATCAACCGGGAAATCTCCTGGCTGGGCTTCAACATGCGCGTGCTGGAGGAAGCCCGCAACATGTCGCATCCGCTGCTCGAGCGGCTGCGCTTCCTGTCGATCTCCGGCAACAATCTGGACGAGTTCTTCATGGTCCGCGTCGCCGGCCTCGTGGGCCAGGTGCGCGAGAGGCTGCCGGAACTCTCCGACGACGGGCTCTCCGCCCAGGAACAGCTGGACCGTGTGCGCGTCCTGGCCCAGGACCTGATGGCCGAGCAGGACCGCCGCTGGATCCAGCTCACGGATGAGCTCGCGAAAAACGGCATCGTCATCACCGACGGCGGCGATCTCCAGCCGCAAGAAGTGTCATGGCTCGACCAGCGCTTCCTGGAGCAGATCCTGCCGGTGGTGACCCCGATCGCGATCGACCCGGCGCATCCCTTTCCCTTCATCCCCAACCGGGGCTTTATCATCTGCCTCGAACTCAAGCGGCGCCGGGACGGCGGGCGGATGAACGCGCTGTTGCCCATCCCGCAGCAGCTCGACCGTTTCGTGCGGCTTCCCCCGGTCGAGGGGCAGACGGCAGTGCGCTTCATCTCGCTCGAGAACATGCTGAGCCTGTTCATACCGCGGCTCTTCCCCGGCTACGACGTGAAGGGCAAGGGGGTGATGCGCCTGATCCGCGACAGCGACATCGAAATCGAGGAAGAGGCGGAAGACCTCGTGCGGGTGTTCGAATCCGCACTGAAGCGGCGCCGCCGCGGATCGGTGATCCGCATGGAGGTCGACGCCCAGACACCGCCCTCGCTCAGGGACTTCATCGCAGGGGAAGTGGACGTCCAGAGCGATGCCATCGTCGAATGCGCGGGCTTGGTCGGCTATTCCGACACGCGCCACCTGATCCTGGATGAGCGGCCGGACCTCAAGTTCAAGCCCTTCATGGCGCGTTTCCCGGAGCGGATCCGCGACCACGGCGGGGATTGCTTTGCGGCGATCCGCCAGAAGGACATCGTCGTTCACCATCCATATGAATCCTTCGACGTCGTCGTGCAGTTCGTGCTGCAGGCCGCGAACGACCCTGACGTGGTGGCGATCAAGCAGACGCTTTACCGCACCTCCAAGGACTCGCCCATCGTCGCCGCACTGGCCAAGGCGGCGGAGGCCGGAAAATCGGTGATGGCGCTCGTTGAGCTCAAAGCCCGCTTTGACGAGGAAGCGAATATCCAGTGGGCGAGGGACCTTGAGCGCGCTGGCGTGCAGGTGGTCTTCGGCTTCATCGAGCTCAAGACCCATGCCAAGGTCTCCATGGTGGTGCGGCGCGAAGGCGGCGCCATGCGCACTTACGTTCATTTCGGCACGGGCAACTATCACCCGATCACGGCGAAGGTTTACACCGACCTGTCCTTCTTCACCTGTGACCCGGCCCTGGTGCGCGATGCGTCCCGCCTGTTCAACTTCATCACCGGCTATGCGCAGCCCGAGGATCTCGAAAAAATCGCGCTGTCACCCATCAACCTGAAGCAGCGCCTGCTTGATCACATCGACGAGGAAATCGAGCACGCGAAGGCCGGCCGGCCCGCGCAGATCTGGGCCAAGATGAACTCGATCGTCGATCCCGGCATCATCGACGCGCTCTACCGCGCCAGCCAGGCTGGCGTGCAGATCGATCTCGTGGTGCGTGGCATCTGCTGCCTGAGGCCCGGGGTCGCGGGCCTCTCCGAGAACATCCGTGTCAAGAGCATCGTCGGCCGCTTCCTTGAGCATTCGCGCATCGTGTGTTTCGGCGGCGGTCAAGCGCTGCCGCACAACCGCGCCAAGGTCTACATCTCGTCTGCCGACTGGATGCAGCGGAACCTGCACCGCCGTGTGGAGACGCTGATCCCCATCGAGAACCCGACGGTGCACGACCAGATCCTCGACCAGATCATGATGGCGAACATGATGGACAATCAGCAGAGCTGGGAACTGCTCGCTGACGGAACGTCACGGCGCATCGCGCCGGGCCCGGATGAGGAGCCCTTCAACGCGCATGATTACTTCATGAAGAACCCCTCTCTCTCTGGACGCGGGCGCTCCCAGGCGGGTAATGTGCCGCCGGAAATCATTGAACGTTTGAAGAAAAAGGCCAAGGCGAAGACGTGAGCTGGCACAAGGGATTCAGAACCGAACCCCCGAAATACCGTCCTGTCGCCGTCGTCGACATCGGCTCGAATTCCGTCCGTCTCGTGGTCTATGACGGGCTCCGCCGGTCGCCATCGCCGATCTTCAACGAGAAGATCCTGTGCGGCCTGGGCCGGGGCGTCGCCACCAGGGGCAGTCTCCCGGATGAGGGCATGATCCGGGCCATCGCAGCCCTGAAGCGCTTCCGGGCGCTGGCGCGCCAGATCGGGGCCAAGCACGTCTATGCGGTTGCAACCGCCGCCGCGCGCGAGGCTGAGAACGGTGCACAGTTCATTGCGCGGGCGGAAAAGGCGCTGGGCTGTGCCATCAAGGTCCTCACCGGCAAGGAGGAGGCGCGCTATGCCGCCCTCGGCGTCATCTCGGGCATTCCAGGGGCCGATGGTGTCGCGGGCGATCTCGGCGGCGGCTCGCTCGAACTCATCGACATCAAGGACGGCAAGTTGCGCGAGGGTCTCACATTGCCGCTCGGCCCCTTGCGCCTCATGGACCTCTCGGAAGGATCGATCGACAAGGCGCGCGAGATCGTCGACGAAGCCTTCGCCAAGGCGGGGATCCTGAAGCTGCTGCAGGGCCGCACCTTCTATGCAGTGGGCGGCACATGGCGCAACCTTGCGAAGCTGCACATGGCACAAAGCCACTATGCGCTCCATGTGCTCCACTGCTACCGCCTGACGCGGCAGCAGGCCCTGTCGCTGTCGGGCCTCGTCGCCCATCTTTCTTCCGTGTCACTCAAGGAGGTCCGCGAGGTGTCGAAGAGCCGCGCGGATACAATGCCCTTCGGCGCGCTGGTGCTGGAGCGGCTCCTCACCCATGCGATGCCGGATGCGGTCGAAATCTCCGTCTACGGCGTGCGCGAGGGGCTGCTTTATTCAAAGCTGCCGGTGCGCAAGCGGACCAGCGATGCGCTGCTCTCCTCCTGCTGGGACTTTGCGCGCCGCTATGCGCGCTCGCCCGAGCATGAACTCGAACTCTGCGACTGGACGGACCAGCTGTTTGGCCCCGGCCGCCTTGCCGAGAACGAGGCGCAGAAGCGGCTGCGCTATGCCGCATGCCTGCTGGCCGACATTGGCTGGCGGGCGCATCCGGACTACCGGGCAGAGCGCTCGCTCTCCATGATCTCGCAAGCAGCCTTCGTCGGTATCGATCATCCCGGCCGCGTCTTCCTCGCGCTCACCGTCTTCTACCGCTATGACGGCGAGGGTGAGGATGGTGACGGGCTGAACCGTCTGCTCGGCGATGAAGACCACCAGCGCGCCCATCTGCTGAGCAGCATGTTCCGCCTCGCCTACATCCTGTCGGCCGCCATGCCGGGCATGCTGCCGAAGATCCAGCTCCGTCTTGGCGATAACAAGACGCTGATCCTCAAGCTGCCGCGCAAGCTCGCAGACCTGTCGGGCGAACGCGTCGAGAAGCGCCTCTCCTCACTCGCCGCCGAGATGGGCCGCACCGGCAAGGTGCTGATCAGCGGCTAGCTGCGGCGCGTCGAATGCGCTAGCTTCAGGCCATTCCACCGGAGGAGGGGGGCATATGGCAAGGCACATGTTCAGGGCCGTCTTTGCGGCCATGTTCGTCGTCCTTCTGACCGGTTCTGCCTGGGCCCATGGCGCGCACGGCGTGGCAGGGGGCTTCTGGAGCGGCGTGCTGCATCCGGTCACCGGCTGGGATCATGTCATCGCCATGGTGGCGGTCGGTCTCTGGGGCGCTTTCCTCGGACGTCCGGCGGTATGGATCCTGCCGGTCGTGTTTCCGCTCGTCATGGCCTTCGGCGGGGCGCTCGGCGTGCTCGGCGTGCCGCTCCCGCATGTCGAGACGGGCATCGCCCTGAGTGCCGTCGTACTGGGCCTGCTGGTGGCATCGGCGGCGCGCTTGCCGGTGCTGTGGGCGGGGGTGATCGTCGGCATCTTCGCCATCTTCCATGGCCACGCCCATGGCACGGAACTGCCGGAGGCCGCCAATCCCTTCGCCTATGCGCTGGGCTTCGTCATCGCGACAGGCTGCCTGCATGTTCTGGGCATCCTGTTCGGCCTGCTGACCCGGTGGAAAGAGGGCGAACTCGCGGTCAGGACCGGCGGCGTGGCAGTAGCCGCCGGCGGTCTCGCCTTCCTGACGGGCTGGCTCTGACGCGCCGCGTCCTCCTGCTGCTGGTCTTCGCGCTGTGGCCCGACAGCGCGCTCGCGCATGGCGCGCTGCCCGGCATGCAGGGGTTCTACTGGGGCATGCTCCATCCCTTCTCGTCAGGCCCGCAGCTGCTGATGCTCATTGCGATGAGCCTCCTCATCCAGCAGCGGCTGCCGGAAGGCGAGGCCGCCTTCACCGGGTTGTGGATCGGGTGCATCCTGGGTGCCGTCTTCGCGGGCTTCGGCATCGCAGGCCTCGACCTCGACTTGCCGCTGACGCTCGCCGCCGTCATCGCGGGTCTTCTGGTGGCTGGGGCCCTCAAGCTGGGCGGCGCAGCGCTCTGGGCGGCGGGCGGCATTGCCGGGCTGCTCAGCGGCTATGTCTCCTGGCCTGATCCCGGCCCGGCCTCCGACATGTTCTTTTCCGGCCTGGGGGCGATCACCGGCTCGATCCTGCTGGTCATCTTGGCGGGCGGCGGCATCGAACTGCTCCGGCAGAAGGCCGGCTGGCCGTGGCTTGCCGTTGCCGTGCGGGTGGCGGGCTCATGGGCTGTCGCCATCTCGGTTCTGCTGGGCGCGCTGCTCTATCGCAACAGCGCCTGAGCCGGCCCGCCTATTCCGCCGCCGCCTTGATCTCGCGCACGGCGGGCAGCACGCGGACGCGGCCGCGGTCGAAGCCGATCACCGCCTCGCCCCGCTTGATGGCGAGCGCCAGGTCGCCGAACAATTCGCGCCGCCAGCCGTGGAGCAGCGGGACGTCCGCCGTATCGCTCTCGGCCACGGCATCGATGTCGGAGCTTGAGGCAACGAGCTTCGGCGCGATGCCCTCCTGCTCGCAGATGACCTTGAGGGCGAGCTTCAGCACCTCGGCTGCGGCCTGGGCGGCCTCGCTCATGTCGTCGCGGCCGTCGTCGGGCTGGGGCAGGGACTTGGTGTCGATCGCCAGCCCTGCGGCCACGGCCTTCAGCACCGCATCACCCAGGCGGGAATT
>CAIYXE010000755.1 GCA_903930095.1 uncultured Hyphomicrobiales bacterium | reverse complement strand
GGTTCGCGATCAATACCTGAAGTCGCGGCGGGAGCGTTGTGACCAGACGATCGCCCTGATGAATGCGAAGGACACCAGGTGAGCCAGACGCGGCGGATAGAGAAAGCCTGGTTGATAGTCATGCGCCGCAACGTTGCATAGAACATGCTCTTGTAAAGGCAATCAGCTTCCGCGAGCGGAGGACGCCAGCCGGGCGCTGGCGATCTTCAGGCGTCTGCTGGAGGCCAGCGACCTCGACGACTGACAGCCGCCCGACGTGTTGTTGGTGGCGCAGTTGGCGAACACACACTCATGGGCCGACCGCGTCACGCAGGAGATCGAGACTACCGGCTGGGTGATCACTTCACCGAAGAACCCGGCGCAGAAAACCCGCAACCCGCTGCTGGACGCTTTGACCCTGATCCGCAACCGCCAGCGTAACCTCACCGACTTTTCTGTCAGTCATGGGGACGCTCTGCGCCATTGACCCAGTCATCATTCGGGCATGTCCAAGCGGCGGCCAGATACAAATCGGTAGGGAGAGGCGGACATCCGCCGCCTAGCCGTCCATAATGGCGCGCGCCTGCTGTGACGAAACGCCATGGCTTTGCGCGATCTCGATATTGCGACCCGTTTCGGTCATCCACTTGGCGGCAAACAATGGGTTGAGGGCCTGAAACAACTCCCGATTAACATCATAGCTGACGTTCGTAAGCCGATCCTGGGCAAATGCTGGTTGTGCGCACACGGTGAGAGTTGACAGAGTAAATATCGCTAAACCTGCTTGGAGCACTGAAATAAATCCTCTGGTGCGGCATGGCTCGTGTCCCATTCCGTGGTGTTGCTGACGGCATTAGTCGCCGAGCTTTTCTGGTTTGGGCCGAGATTATCAGCTGGCCACGACTGGCAGGCTGACGAGAGGGTCATCGCTCATCTGGCTGATGGTTTCCAGCGTCATGTAGCGCTTGCGCTGGACGTCCCACTCATCATTCTACTCGAGGAGGATGGCTCCGACGTTACGAATGATGGCATCATCGTTCGGCAAGATGCCGATAACCTCTGTGCTATGCTTGATCTCGTCATTCATGCGCTCGATGGGGTTGATGCTGTGCAGCTTGGTGCGGTGCTCCTTCGGGAGGGTAAATGTAGCCCAGCACGCCGGGCTCGGCCTTATCAATGAGGGCGGCGAGCTTGGGCACCTTGGGCCGGATCTGGTCGGCCACAGAGCGCCATTGGGCGCTGGCGGCTTCGGGTGTGTCCTGCGCGAAGGCGTCGGCGATGATGGCCGAGACAACGCGGCGGCCCTACTTTCTGGCATGGGCAAAGACGTTCCGCATGAAGTGCACCGGGGGGCCGTTGAATAACCCGAGTAGCCATGTTTCACTTCAATGTTGCTTCCAATTCGCTTTACTTGCGCAGACCTCAGTACCTGGCTGTCCGCATAGCGACTTGGCTTCTGGGTTCCGTCATGCCAGTGAGGTTTGCGGCCAAAGGGGCAAAAAAGAAGCTCACCAGCCTCTTGAGGTTGACGGCAACCGCTTCGAGATAGGCTTGGATCTTCATGCTTGACAGACCTCGCCTGATTGCGCGTGCAAGGCCGTGCCATGTCTTTGCTTCGCCATGATAACCCTCGGAGCTTCACCTGTGCCGCTGGTAAAGTTGCCGATCTTCCGCTGACCAGTTCTCTCGCTGGCGCCGGGCCCGTAGAAGTGCTGGATAGTCAGCGCCGACGACGACCGCCTTGTTCGCCCGGCCTTTCGAAAGGCATAGCGACGCTAGATCACAGTGTTTGCAGCCAGCGGTGCGAGAGTAGAAGATGCGGCCGTGTTTGATGCTCCGTGCCGGCTTGCCCACGCTAGACTTGATGTTATGGAGGACGGTGATCTCGCCGCTTCGGCGGTGAAGCGGGGGCGGCAACTGGAGCGGTTGCTGGACGGGCGAGACACCGGCAGATGCCGCCTTGCGTTGAGGGGGCTCGGTCTGTTGCGGGCACTCTCCTTTGACGGGGCCCCAGCAGGCGAAGCGGTGCTTGAGCAGTTGGCAAGGGAGGCGGGACTTTCAGTCAGCGCGAATGACGACCGCTCGATTGGAGTTTCCTTACCGCTCATCTCAAGTGACGAGGAAATCCGGATAGTAGCAAATCGGCTTTGTCAGATCGCGGAGGCGCTCAGTCGAACTGGTGAATGTTGACACCAGGTTTCACGCGCCGATGCCTGCCTCATCTGAACTTCTCCTAAGAGCTACGATGAGCCAGAAATCCTCACTTCCTCAAGTCACCGGGTTTGTCTCACGACACTGTTGCCGGACACTCGCCACTGGCCGTTCTTGCAACCGCCGTAGATTTGCGCAAGAATCGACTTATCAGCGGGTCATCTGGTGGATGTCGGCTTATCGACAATTATTATAATGTATATCGAGAACTCATATGTGCGGGCTCTGTTCGTTGCCGACACGTCGCGATGTCATTGCCGGAATGGGGGGCTAGTGTTAGGAGGCGGGTTTATAGGGCCGCGCCGTATAGCGGCTGCATCAGACTCCAAAAAAGCCGTCAATCACGCCTGATGAGGCCTTGGCGAAGCTCAAGACGGGGAACGAAAAGTACCGTTAGGCTTCAGAAGAGTGCGAAAAAGATCTTGCAAGACATTGCAAGGAACTGAAATCCGTCCAGGCGCCATGGACGACGATCTTGACCTGCTCAGACAGCCGCGTTGTCCCGGAACTCATCTTCGGCGGCGTCAATCTTGGTGAAGTGTTCGTCTGCCGCAATGCCGGCAAAATCGTAGATGACGACATTCTTGGAACGATCGAGTACGGCACTGAACATCTTGGATCGTCGCTCGTTGTTGTGATGGGTCACAGACGTTGTGGCGCTGTAACCGCCGCATGCGACAAGGTTCAAAATGGGGAGAAACTTGATGGACTTGTTGGTAATCTCGTAGAAGCAATCGTGCCCGCCGCAGAAGCGATGATGGGGAGGGATGGTGATTTTGTCGCCAATGCGGTTCGTGAAAATGCCCTCAGGAACGCTGAAACCATCCTCTCAAGGAGCGACGCTGTAAAGGGTTTGGTCGCTGCGGCAAAGTTAAAAGTGATCTATGCAGTTTACGATATCGATTCCGGCGAGGCGCAGTTCGCTGGCTGACAGGTATGCCGGGTAAATGTGATTTGTCCAGGCCCTGATAGGCATGGCTATCCAAGACAGCAGTTTTCCGCTTGGGAATCCATGGCTGGGATATGCGGATACCGCCAGGCATCAAAGCTAACGGCGGACCAGAGGGGTGGCAAAGGCGGAATAAAAACAAGCTATTTGGCGGCGCAGGACTTGACCACCGCTGCTTCAGTTGGACGATTTCGGTTAATGGTATGGGAAGGGCGCATGGCCTTAATCTTCGCCTGACGTTGCCTTGTGCTGGTCACTGAGACACCTCGCTGTCGTTGGCGTCCAGATCCGGAGACACCAGACGGATTGCCATGATGTCGCGGCTTTCGGCTTCAGCGGCGTCTAGGGCCGACTCATTGGAGGGCTAACACCACAGGAAGGTCTCCCACGGTTGGACGGACTCGGTAGCCAGTCTGGCCTCAAG
>CAIYXE010000754.1 GCA_903930095.1 uncultured Hyphomicrobiales bacterium | reverse complement strand
CTCGACCGATACGACGGTGACATCGCCCAGGGGCTCGATCAGGTGCACGCGCGAGGCGATTGAAGCTTCGCCTGATGCGGCGGGCCTCAGGTCACTGGGGCGGATGCCGACGAGGGCCGCCTCGCCCGCATTGCCGCTTGAGACGCGGCGCGCGGAATGGAACTTGCCCAGTGCCGTATCAAGACTCGAAAGGTCCGCACCCAGCGTGGCCTTCAGCATGTTCATATGCGGCGAGCCGATCTTGCCCGCAACATAGGTGTCGATGGGAGACTCATAGAGTTCGTCCGGCGTGCCGCGCTGAACGACGGCGCCATCACGCATCACCGCGATTTCCTCGCCCATCGACAGGGCTTCGAGTTCGTCAGGCGTCGCGTAGACGATCGTCATGCCGAACTGGCGATGCAGGCGCTTCAGCTCCGCGCGCATGTCGTGGCGGAGCTTGGCGTCGAGGTTGGTCAGCGGCTCATCAAGGAGCAGGATCCTGGGGCGCCGGATCAGCGAGCGGCCCAGCGCCACGCGCTGCTGCTCACCACCCGACAATGTATTGGGCTTCCTCTCAAGGCGGTGCGTCAGCTTCAGCATCGCCGCCGTTTCCTTGACGCGGGTGTCGATCTCCTCGCGGCCGACCTTCTCCTCGCGCAGCGGATAGGCGAAGTTCTCGTAAACAGTGAGATGCGGATAGAGCGCGAAAGACTGGAACACCATGGACACGCCGCGCCCTGCGATGGGAGCGGTGGTCATGTCCTGGCCCGAGATCTCGAGGCGGCCTGAGTCGGTTGCGACAAGGCCGGCGATGGTCCTCAGCGCCGTGGTCTTGCCAACAGAGCTTGGCCCGAACAGCACGAAGAAGCGCCCCTCCGCCACGTCGAAGGAGAGGTTGTCGAGGGCGCGCACCTTGCCATAGGACTTCGAAATCCCGGAGAGCCGCAGTGCATGCTTGTCGCTTCTGGCCATTCCCATTCCCTGTTTCAGTCCGGCCCTTGGGGCTCTTGTTGGAGGGAGGACACTAGCCTGTCCCTCACGATTTGCAAGACGCCCCTCGCGGTACCGGAGAGGCTAAACGACTGCGTAAATATGAAGCAGCGCGGCGTCAGCCCTGGGCGTTCTCCCACTGGCCTGTCTGCGCTGATTTCAGCACGGCATCCGTCACCAGGTCGGTGGCCAGCGCGTCACGGAAGGTGGGTGCTGCGGGCTTGCCGGTCTCGATGCCCTCGATGAAGTCGGCTGCCTGGTGGATGAATGTGTGCTCATAGCCGATCTGCAGGCCGGGCACCCACCACTTGTTCATGTAGGGGTGGTCGCCATCGGTGATGTGCACGGATCGCCAGCCGCGCGTGCGGCCCTCGTCGCGGTGGTCGAAATACTGCAGCCTGTGCAGGTCATGCAGGTCCCAGAAAATCGAGGCGTGCTCACCGTTGATTTCCAGCGTGTACAGCGCCTTGTGGCCGCGCGCATAACGCGTGGCCTCGAAGCTGCCGAGCGAGCCATTCTCGAAGCGCGACAGGAACAGGCTCGCATCATCGATGCCCACCTTCTCCGTCTTGCCCGTGATGTTGTGGTGGCGCTCCTTGATGAAGGTCTCGGTGAGACCCGTGACCGACGAGATGCCGCCGTTGAGCCACATGGCCGTGTCGATGCAATGCGCAAGCAAATCGCCGGTGACGCCTGAACCCGCGACACCCACATCGAGGCGCCACAGGCCCTGGCCGCCCTGCGGCAGGTCCTTGGAGATCGTCCAGT
>CAIYXE010000753.1 GCA_903930095.1 uncultured Hyphomicrobiales bacterium | reverse complement strand
TGAAGGCGCCCTTGATCACCGCGTCGAGGAAGCTTTCCTTCGTGCGGTCAAGCGTGCTGATCACCTCCATGCGCACGTCCTTGGTATGGACATGCCTGATGCGCTTGTGATGCTTGTCGATGCAGCGCAGAACGTCGCCGCCCGCGAAGGCCATGTGGCCCGCGTCGAACAGCAGCGAGATCGTGGAGGCCGCCATGAAGGCATCGAGCTCCGGCTCGGTCTCCACAACCGCCGCCATGTGGTGGTGGTAGACCAGCGGCATGCCCTGCGCTTCCACCCATGCCGCGAAGTCAGACACCTTCGCCCCATAGTCCTTCATCTCGGCATCCGAGAGCTTCGGCTTGGTGGCAAGCGGCTTCGACTGGTCGCCCTGGATCGAGCGGCCCACCTCGCCATAGACGATGCAGGGCGCGTTCACCGCCTTGAACAGGTCGATCATCGGCTGAATGCGCTGCTTGTTGGCCTCGATCGCCTCATTGACGAGGGTGCCGGAGAACCATCCGCCGCACAGCGTCACATCGGCCTTCCTGAGAACCGGCAGCATCTCCGCCGCGGTCGAAGGAAAGCGGCGGCCCTGCTCCATGCCGGTAAAGCCCGCCGAGCGCGACTGGCGCAGGCATTCCTCAAGCGACACATCATCCGACAGCTGCGGAAGGTCGTCGTTCCACCAGGCAATGGGCGACATGCCCAGCTTTGCTTTCATCTTGCTTACACTCCAATGCGCTGCTTCTTGCGGATCGTCTCATGGTGCGCGCGCGCCTTTTGCACCTCGGGCCGGCCGGAGACTTCCGGAACACCCACGTCCCAGTCGGCGTCGCCCGGCACCCAGGAATAGGCGTCGGTCACGATGGAGATCACGGTGGTGCGGTCGGTCGTCTTGGCCCAGGCCAGTGCGGCCTCGAGGTCGGCCAGGCTCTCGCAATGGCGTGCCGCGGCACCCATGCTTTCGGCGTGCTTGGCAAAGTCCACCGCGAAGGGCTTCTTCACGCGGCTGTCCTTGATCAGGTTGTTGAAGGACGGCGTGCCCTTGAAGTTCTGCAGCCGGTTGATCACCGCATAGCCGCCATTGTCGCAGACGATGACGATCATCTTGTGCCCGGCCAGAACCGTCGAATAGATGTCGGAATTCATCATCATGTAGGAGCCGTCGCCCACCATCACGATGGTTTCGCCATCGCCCTTCTTGGCCATGGCATGGCCCCAGCCGCCGGCCACCTCATAGCCCATGGCGGAAAAGCCGAATTCGAGATCGAATGTATGGGGGTTCTTGATGCGCCAGCCCTTGGCCGTCTCGCCGGGAAGCCCGCCCGCCGCCGTCACCATCGTGTCGTTGGGCGCGGCCCACTTGTTCACCATGCCCACCACATGCGCATAGGTCGGCACCTCTGCGTTGGTCGGCTTCTGGTGCGCATCGACGAGGTCGTTCCACGCCTTGAAGGCCGTCTTGCCCTTGCTCGTCCAGGCCGCGTCGGCCTTCCAGCCTCCAAGTGCGGCCTCGAGTTCGCCCACCGTCTCCTTCGCGTCGCCCACCACGGCAAGTGCCCGGTGCTTCGTCGCATCATAGCGCGCGGCATTGATGGAGACGAACTGCGCATCGTGGCTGAACACCGTCCACGATCCCGTGGTGAAGTCCTGCAGCCTGGTGCCGATGGCGATGATCACATCCGCCGCACCCGCCATTTCATTGGCGGAGGATGAGCCGATCACGCCGATGGGCCCCACATGCGCCGGGTGGTCATGCGTCACCGCGCCCTTGCCGGCGATGGTTTCCGCCATGGGCACGCCATGCTTCAGCGCGAAGTCGGCCACGGCCTTCTCCGCACCCGAATAGCGCACGCCGCCGCCAGAGATGATGAGCGGCCGCTTGGCACCCTTGATCAGCTCCACCGCCTTCGCCACGCGGTCGCGGTCCGGCCGCGGGCGCGGGATGGTGTGGACGGTCGGCGTGAAGAAGGCTTCCGGATAGTCGAAGGCGATCTCCTGCGTGTCCTGCGCCAGGCCGATGAAGGCCGGGCCGCAATCGCCGGGGTCGAGCATGGTGGCAATCGCCTGCGGCAGCGAGGAGATGATCTGCTCCGGATGCATGATGCGGTCCCAGTAGCGCGACACGGCCTTGAACGCGTCGTTCACCGAGGTCGTCGGATTGCTGAAGTGCTCCACCTGCTGCAGCACCGGGTCGGGCCTGCGGTTGGCGAAGATGTCGCCCGCAAGGATCAGGACCGGCAGCCGGTTGGCATGGGCACAGCCCGCCGCCGTCACCATGTTCAGCGCCCCCGGCCCGATGGAGGAGAGCGCCACCATGATCTGCCGCCGCCGCATCGCCTTGGCATAGGCCACCGCCGCCAGCGCCATCGACTGCTCGTTCTGCCCGCGCCAGGTCGGCAGCTTGTCCTGCACCCCTTCCAGCGCTTCCGAGATGCAGGTCACATTGCCATGCCCGAAGATGCCGAAGAGACCGGCGAAGAGCGGCTCTTGTCTGCCATCGATGATGGTGTACTGGTTGCACAGGTAGCGCACGAGCGCCTGGCCCATGGTGAGGCGGATGGTGGACATGCGGTCACTCCCTTTGATGTCAGATCCTTGGAACAAATCGTCTGTTTTTTCAAGCGGTGGAATGGAATTTCTATCAGCGGACTGTCATCTGTTGTGAACAGTGTATCATGTCCAGCCCCGCGGCAAGGGAGCGGCTGCAACCAAGGCAACGGCAACCGGATGTCTACCGAATGTCTACTGCCGCAACACAAATCGCAACCCTGCTGCATCGGCAGCAAGGCTTGACAATGCATCCGCAATCCAATCCCCTGTTGCCATGCAAAAGAACAACATTCGCCGCCTGTGGTCCGAGGGCAAGCCTGTGCTCAACGGCTGGCTGTCGATCGGCAACAGCTTCACCGCCGAGATCATGTCGCAGCAGGGCTATGATTCGCTCACCATCGACCAGCAGCACGGCTTCCTGGGCTATGATGCCCTGGCCCCGATGATGCAGGCGATGAAGGCATCGCCCGCCACCCCCATGGTGCGCGTGCCGTGGCTGTCCGCGGGCGACGTCATGAAGGCGCTGGATGCGGGCGCGCTGGGCATCATCTGCCCCATGATCAACACCCGGGAGGAGGCAGAATTCTTTGTTTCCTCAATGCGTTACCCGCCACACGGCCAGCGCAGCATGGGCCCCACCCGCGCCGTCTTCGCGCATGGTTCAGACTATGGCAAATGGGCTGATGAAGAGGTGATCGCCCTCGCCATGATCGAGACGGCGGATGGCATGCGGAACCTGAAGGACATCGTGAAGACGCCGGGCCTCGACGGCGTCTACATCGGCCCCGCCGATCTGACGCTCGGCCTCACCGGCCGGAAATACCCCACGGGCTTTGACCGTGAAGAGCCCGAAATGGTTGAAGCCATTCAGGAAATTCTTGCCCGCTCGCATGAGGCGGGCATCCGCGCCTGCCTCCACTGCGGCAGCTCGGCCTATGCGGCGAAGGCCATCTCCTGGGGCTTCGATCTCGTCACGCTGCTCAACGACGTGCGTCTGCTGGCGGGTGCTGCAAAAGCCGGCGTCGACCAGGCGCGCGCCCTGATCGGTGGGCCGGTTTCTGCCGATAACACTCCGAAAAATCAGGGTTATTGAGATGCCGCACATCTTGGTGGCCGGAAAACTGCACGCCGCCGGAATAGACCGCCTGCAGCAGGCCAAGGGCTTCACCTTCACCCATGTCGAGGAGGTCTCCGTCGACAGCTACCTGCCGCACCTGCCCGGGGCGGATGCCGTGGTGATCCGCACCCAGCCGATGACGGCGGAGGCCATCGCCACTGCACCCCAGCTCAGGATCGTGTCCCGGCATGGCGTCGGCTATGATGCGATCGACGTCAAAGCCCTGAATTCACGTGGAATTCCGCTCTGCATCGTGGGCGATGTCAATTCCCGCGCGGTGGCTGAGCACACGCTGATGCTGATGCTGGCAGTAGCCCGCCGTGCCGCCGCGCATGATGCCGCCGTCCGCAGCGGCAACTGGAACATCCGCAACCGCTTCGAAACGGTGGAACTCGACGGCAAGACACTGCTGCTCGTCGGCTTCGGCCGCATCGGCCGGCGGGTGGCGGAACTGGCCCGCGCCTTCGGCATGGCGGTCTTGGCGCATGATCCCTTCGTGAAGCCGGATCTTCTTGCAAAACATGGGGTTAGACCGGCAGAGGACCTGCTGAAGGCGCTCGCCGAGGCTGATTATGTGTCGCTCCACATGCCAGGCCAGGCCTCGGGCGCGGTGATCTTCGAGGAGGAGCTCGCGGCCATGAAACCCACAGCCATCCTCATCAACGCCGCCCGCGGCGGCCTCGTGAACGAGGCCGCCCTCGACCAGGCCCTGCGCGAGGGGCGGCTCTCCGGCGCCGGCCTCGACGTGCTGCGCACGGAGCCCCCTGCCCCGGACCACCCCCTGCTGTCCAACGACCGGGTCCTCATCAGCCCGCACACCGCAGGCCTCACGGCGGAATGCGCAGCGCGCATGGCCGTGGCCTCGGTCCAGAACGTCATCGATCACTTCGCAGGGCGGCTCGATCCGGCACTGGTCGTCAATGCCGCAGCAACTGGCTATGGCAGCGGTTGAAAACCCACGGCGCGGGCAGTAACCCAAGCGGCAAGCGAGGTCTAGGTAATGGCGGAAGCAGGCATGGTGATCGTGGGTGGCGGCATGGCGGGCGCGCGCGCCATCGTCAGCCTGCGCGCCAATGGCTGGCAGGGGGCGATCACCCTCATCGGCGAGGAAACGCTGCTGCCCTATGACCGGCCCCCCCTCTCCAAGGCAATGCTGACGGATGAGAAGGAACCATCCCCCGCCTATCTCCTCGACGAGGGCATGATCGCCTCGCTCAAGGCAGAGTTCCTG
>CAIYXE010000752.1 GCA_903930095.1 uncultured Hyphomicrobiales bacterium | reverse complement strand
GGGCAGGGTGAGGGGGTCTGTCCGCGCATGAGGACATCAGCGATTGTTTCCGTGGCTGGCACCCCCTCACCCCGGCCCTCTCCCCTGCTGAAGCGGGGGCGAGGGGGAAGAGGGGGGCATTATTGGTAAGCACGCGCATCATGTCCCAATGGCCTCCTCGGCCTTGGCCTTCGCGGCCAGCATTCCGGCATATTTCTTGCGGAATTCGGGGCGGTCCTGCGGCACTTCTTCCCAGATGCCGGAGGCATGGCCTGTGCCAACACCTTCGAAGAAATCCTTCATGATGTCGAAGCGGTGCTTGTTGCCCAGCGCCGCATTGATGACCTGGGCCAGCGAACCCGCACCGGCAGGGCCCATGAGGGGGCGCGCGGAAATGAGGTTGGTGAAGTAGAGCGAGGGGATCGACAGCTCCTTGGCCTTCTGCACCACGGGCGTGGTGCCGATGGCGAGGTCTGGCTTTGCGTCCAGCATCGCGCTGATGTCGTTCTCGAGCGAGGCGCGGTACTGGATGGTCACACCGCGTGCCTCCAGCCATTCGCGGTCTGCATCCGACCAGCGCGTGCGCGGGGCCGCTGTGCCGACATAGGGCACTTCCGCGCCACTCTCGATCAGCAGCCGCGCCACCAGAAGCTCTGAGCCTTCATAGCCCGAGACGGTGATGCGGCCCTTGATGGGCTTTGCGGCGAGTGCGCCCTTGATGGCGGGCAGGATGGCGTTTTGAGCCGCGGCAATCTTGTCAGCCGGGATGTTGCAGGCCGCACCAATCGCCGCCAGCCAGGCCGCCGTACCGTCATGGCCAACGGGTGCGGAACCCACGACGGGGCGTCCCGCACTTTCGAACTCGCGGACCGAGGCGGTGTAGAAGGGATGGATCGCCGCCACCGCCGCGCAGTCGAAGGCGGAGAACAGCTCGCGCCATTCGCGCGTGGGAACGACCGGGCCTGCTGCCAGCCCCATGGGCTCCAGCATGCGGCCGATGCCGACGGGGTCGGCGGGGAACATTTCGCCCAGCAGCGTGATGGCGGGCAGCGCGCTCCGCGCCGTGCGAGGTGCAGCCACCGGGCCCTGGCGGATTTCGTTCGCCGCATATTTCAGCATGGCGCCGGAGAGAACGTCCTTGGCTTCCGCATGCGTCGGCACGCCGAAGCCCGGCACGTCGATGCCGATGATGCGCACGCCGTTGATCTCCTTCGGCAGGAGTTGCAGCGGCACGCCCGAAGCCGTGGGAACGCAGAGATTGGTGATGACGATGGCGTCATAGTCTTCAGGCTTGGCCAGCTTGAACACCGCCTCGCGGATGTCCTCGAAGAGCTTGCCCGTTACCAGTGTTTCGGAATTGAAGGGCACATAGCCAACGGTGCGGCGCGCGCCATAGAAGTGCGAGGTGAAGGTGAGGCCATAGACGCAGCAGGCCGAGCCCGAGAGGATCGTGGCCGTGCGCCGCATGCGCAATCCCACACGCAGCGAGCCGAAGGCCGGGCACATGCTTTGCGGCTGGTCATGGGGGCCGACCGGATAGTCCTTGGCGTATTGCTCCAGCGTCTCGCTCTTGCCGGCGGCTTGCGCGGCCTTGGTCAGTTCATCCTTGCCCGCATGGCAGGACATGCCGGCGACATCCGCCTTCGGCGGTTCCGCCGGCGCTGCGGAGACCTTGGGTCCGTTCCTGTCAATGAGGGTTGCCATTGTCTGCTTACACCGCGTCGTAGATGACTTCGAGGGAAGGCCTGGTCACGATGGTGCCGCCGCACATGTCTTCGAAGGAGGCGGGCTCCAGCACCACGCCGCGGCCAACCGCATCGCCCTTGAACAGGCCCAGCAGGCCGTCCTGGTCCAGCGGTGTGGGGCGCTGCGGCGGGGCTTCCGCCACATTGGTGGCAAGGTTCTCGAACACCGAGGCCCAGTCACCGCCGGGGCGGCCGATGATTTCGTAATTGGCACTCTTGCGGCGGATGTCTTCATTCGCGGGGATGGAAGAGAGGACGGGAATGCCAACCGCATCGGCAAAGGCCTTGGCCTCGCCCGTGCCGTCATCCTTGTTGATGACGATGCCGGCGACACCGACATTGCCGCCGAGCTTGCGGAAATATTCCACCGCCGAGCACACGTTGTTTGCCACATAGAGCGACTGGAGATCGTTCGAACCGACGATGATCACCTTCTGGCACATGTCACGCGCGATCGGCAGGCCGAAGCCGCCGCACACCACGTCGCCTAGGAAGTCGAGCAGCACATAGTCGAAGCCCCACTCGTGGAAGCCCAGCTTCTCCAGCAGTTCGAAGCCGTGGATGATGCCCCGGCCGCCGCAGCCGCGCCCGACCTCGGGTCCGCCGAGCTCCATGGCGTAGACGCCGTCACGCTTGAAGCAGACATCGCCGATGCGGGTTTCCTCACCGGCCGCCTTCTTGCGCGAGGAGGTCTCGATGATCGTGGGGCAGGCCTTGCCGCCGAAGAGGAGCGAGGTGGTGTCGCTCTTGGGATCGCAGCCGATCAGCAGAACCTTCTTGCCCTGCTGGGCCATCATGTAGCTCAGGTTCGCCAGCGTGAAACTCTTGCCGATGCCGCCCTTGCCGTAGATCGCAATGATCTGGGTCTTGGGAGCCGGGCCGGCGGAGGTGGCGAGAAGATTGCCGGAGGCACCATTGCCGGGCAGTTCCCCTGTGGGCACATAGGCAGAGACGCTCTGGGTCGCCATCGCTAGACACTCCCGTCCGGATACATCGTGGATTGCACGCGGCATGCGTGCGCCATGCGGCACGGCCGTAAACGCGACGGCCGTGCGCTGCGCGCCGTGATCGCACGGCGGCTCTGGTGGTCTGAAACGTTGGCGACGCTGGCAGCGGTCACTGCGTCATGCCTCCGGATGTTGTTATGTGCCCGT
>CAIYXE010000751.1 GCA_903930095.1 uncultured Hyphomicrobiales bacterium | reverse complement strand
TGATGCCGTCGAGCTGGGCCACTTCCACCAGCTTGCCGGAGGTCAGCTCGTCACGCACCACGATCGGCGGAATGACGGCAAGCCCGATGTCCTCGCGCGCCAGCAGGCGCAGCATGGCCATGTCGTCAGCCTCAGCAGCGATCAGCGGGGCAAGCCCCAGCCTCGCCATGAGCGCGTCGAAGGCAGAGCGAAGTGCCGTGTCCTTCGCCGGCAGAACAAGGCTCTCGCGGGCAAGCAGCTCCTCGAGCGTGGCGTGACCGGCGCGGGCGGGCGTCCCGATGAGGCTGACCGGCTGCTCGCCGATCTGGTGGACGTGGCGGGGATGGTCGCCGTCGCGCGGCGGGGCCAGGTTGGTCAGCACCACGTCAAGCGCCAGGGCGTCGAGCTCGCGCAGAAGTTCGGCCTGGCTGCCCGAGCGCAGCACGACCTCGACGTCCCTGCGCCCAACCAGCGGGCGCAGGAACGCGATCTGGAAGTTGCGTGAAAGGGTGGCGAGCGCCCCCACCCTGACGGCGCGCCGGGCGCGGCCCGTCTCCTTCATGACCGCCGCAAGGTCCTCCGCCGTGCGGAAGATGGCATCGGCATGGTCGAGCGCGATACGCCCCGCCTCGGTCAGGACAAGGCCCCGCCCGCGCCGCTCGAACAGGTCATGGCCCAGCGACGCCTCGAGCGACTTGATCTGGGTGGACAGCGCCGATTGCGACAGGTTGAGCCGCCGCGCAGCGCCTGTGAGCGAGCCTTCGGCCGCGACAGCCCGAAACAGGCGAAGGTGATGCAGGTTCATGACCATTCCATACAATAGAACGATATGTCGCAAAACATGTAATTTTATAAAAGAGAGAACGTAGCTATCTCACGGCTCCGTCCGCACCGGAAAGGAATTCGCCGATGACCGCACTCGCCCCGCTCCCCGTGTTCGCCCCGCTGCTTCTGCTCGCGGTTGCGGGCCTGTCGCTGTTCGCCCCCGGGCGGCGCCCAGGCCTATTGCCGCGCCTGGCGGAACTCGCAGCGCTCGGTGCGCTGGGCCTTGCCGTGGGTGGCGTGCTGCAACTGGTCTGGGGTGGGCCCGTCACACTCGGCTTCGGCAGCGGTGCGGCACTGGTCGCGATCCGGCTGGACGCGGTCAGCGCCAGCCTGGCGCTGCTTGTCAGCTTCGTCGGCTGGATCGTGGTGCGCTATTCGCGGACCTATCTCGACGGCGAGGCGCGCGAGGGCCATTTCCACGGGCTGATGCTGGCCACGCTGGCGGCTGTGGTCATCCTGGTCCAGGCGGGAAGCCTGCTGGTCGTGGCCGTGTGTTTCATGGCCGTGGGCCTTGCCCTGCGGCGGCTGCTGCTGTTCTACCCGGAACGGGCAGAGGCGCGGCGCGCGGCGGCGAAGTTCTCCCTCGTCTGGGGCGCGGGCGACGTGGCCCTGATCCTCGCCTCCGTCCTCATCGCCTTCAGCATGGGAACCGGAAGCATCGCCGCGCTCAATGCGGCTGCAGCCGGCGGGTTGCCCGCTGCCGCGCAGGTGGGCGTGGCGCTGCTTGTTCTGGCCGCGGCGCTGAAGACCGCGGCCTTCCCCCTGCACGGCTGGCTCACCGAGGTGATGGAGGCCCCGACCCCCGTCTCCGCCCTGCTCCATGCCGGCATCATCAACTCCGGCGGGGTGCTGCTCATCGCGCTCAGCGGGCTGGTGCAGGCCTCCCCCGGCGCCATGGCAGCACTGGTGATGATCGGCGGCCTGACCGCCCTGTTCGGCGCCTCCGTCATGCTCACGCAGAGTGCGGTGAAGACGGCCCTCGCCTGGTCCACGATCGCGCAGATGGGCTTCATGCTGCTGCAGTGCGGGCTCGGCCTCTGGACCCTGGCGCTGCTCCATATCGTGGCGCATTCGCTCTACAAGGCGCATGCCTTCCTGTCCTCCGGCGGCGCCGTGCAACAGGTGGCGCTTGTCAAGCGGCCGGGGCCGGTGGCGGTGCCGGGCTTTGCCGCGGTCGCCAAGGCTTTTCTGCTGGCGCTGCTGCTGTTCGCCGCGGTGGCCGGAGCCTTCGCCTGGTTGGCCGCGCCGAAATCACCCCAGTCGCTGGCGCTTGGCGTCATCCTCATCCTCGGCGTCGCCTATCTGGTGGCCCAGGGCCTTGCCGATGCAGCCCCCCGCGCCCTGACGCTGCGCACGGCGGCAGCCTCCCTTACCGCGGCGGTTGCCTACTTCACGTTCCAGCTCATCGCCCAGGCGGTGTGGGGCGAAAGCCTGCCGCAGCCGCCCGCGGCGGGCCCACTCGAATGGGCGCTGATCGTGCTGGCGCTCTTTTCCTTCGGCGTCGTCGCCGTCGCCCAGGCGCTGTTTCCGCTGTGGGCGCATCACCCCGCAGCCGCGGGCCTGCGCGTGCACCTCGCCAACGGGCTCTACCTCAACACCGTCCTTGACCGGCTGACCGGCGGCTTCCGGCTGTCCCGGACCCCGTGAAAACCTCGTCCCATCTTCTGGAGAACGCCATGTTCATGATCCATCCGCAGATCGCTCCCGCCAGGGTCTCGGGCCTCCTCAAGGCCGCGGAGACCGCAGCGCGCGCCATTCCGCCCGCCTTTCCGCTGACGGCCACTGTCGCGGTCAACCCCTTCATGGGCCAGGCAGGCGAGGATCTCGCCACCGCGGCGGCGCGCATGGCACGGGTCGCGGGCATCCGTCTCACCGGCGCGCGGAGCTTCTATGCGGGCAAGCTCGACGCGGGACAGATGAGCGAGCAAGACCTCGCCGGAGCACTCGATGCCTCGGCCTCCCCCCTCAAGCCCAAGCACCCCGCGGCGCTGAAGGCGGAACTGGCCAAGGAGCGCGCACCCGCAAAGGCACTGCCGACGGTCGCCGAGCTCGCAGCCGCTGCTGACGGCAACGACTGGCCCTCCGTCATCGCGCGGAGCTTCGGCCTGTGGGCCGCGGGGCACTTTGACCGCGGCCAGGCGCTGTGGTCGCCAGCACCGGGGCACAGCACCTTCGCCGCATGGCGGGAATGGGCGGTGCATGACCTGACGCCCGAGATCGCGGGGCTCACCGGCTTCTGCTCCCATGTCGCAACCGCACCCGACACGCCCGACCGCGCCATCCTGCGTGCGGCCGAGCGGCTGGGCCTCAGCGACGAGGCCACCGAGACGGCTTTCCACCGTCTGCTGATCGATCTCGGCGGCTGGGCCCAGCACGCCCGCTGGCTGCTGTGGGAGGCCGAGCTGAAGGGCGCCTCGGACCAGACGATCACCGACCTGCTGGCCATCCGCCTCATCTGGGAAGAGGCGCTGCTTCAGCACGTCCCCGCCGTTGGCGCGCCATGGAAAAATGTCGTCGCAGCCCATGCCGAGCCGGTGACGCCCTCGGCCGACGACGTTGCGGATCAGATCTTCCAGGATGCGCTGGAGCGCGCTGAGCAGCGCCGGCTCGGCCTGAAGCTCCAGGGTCCGGCTGCACAGTCCGGCCGGCCGTGGCTGCAGGCGGCCTTCTGCATCGACGTGCGCTCGGAAGTGTTCCGGCGTGCGCTCGAAGGGCTCGATCCCGGCGTCAGCACCATCGGCTTTGCCGGCTTCTTCGGCCTTCCCGTGGCCCATCGCCCGCACGGCACCGACGCCTTACAGGCCCACCTGCCCGTGCTTCTCACCCCGGGGCTGACATCCACCGGCCACGCCAGCGCACAGGCGGAAGCGGAAAGCCGCATCAAGGCGCGCAGTCTCCGGGCCTGGGGGCGGTTCCGCCAGGCGGCCGTCTCCTCCTTCGCCTTCGTCGAGGCGGCAGGGCCCGCCTATGCGGTGAAGCTCGTCAAGGATTCACTCGGCCTCGGCCACGGCACATGCTCGCCGGAGCATGCGCCGCGCATCGAGGGCGGGCTCACCGCCGAAGCCAAGGCCGCGACCGCGGCGGCAGTCCTGAACGCCATGAGCCTCACCACGGGCCATGCGCCGCTGGTGCTGCTGCTCGGCCACGGCGCGCATGTCACCAACAATCCTCATGAAAGCGCCTATCACTGCGGCGCCTGCGGCGGCCACACGGGCGAGGTGTCGGCACGTCTGCTCGCGCAACTGCTGAATGATCCGGAAGCGCGCGCCGGGCTGAGCGACAAGGGG
>CAIYXE010000750.1 GCA_903930095.1 uncultured Hyphomicrobiales bacterium | reverse complement strand
TCCGACTGGCGCGTCATCACGCTCGGCCCGACATCGGCGCACATGTCGACAAAGGCTTGCCGCGTGGCGGGGCCATTGGGGCCTTCCATGTGGCAGATCATGTCGCCCATTTCGGCCGCCACCTGCTCCGCCTCGCCCGCGCGCAGGCGTTCGGAGCGGCGCAATCCGGCACGCGGATCCGCCACCGGGCCGGGGCCTGAGCCGATCACCACCAGCCCCTTCACGCGCTCAGAGGCCGCCAGTGTCGTTTCCAGCGCCACGCGGCCCCCGAAGGAGGTGCCGAGGATGACGAATTCATGCGGAGCCTGGGCCAGCACCTGCGCCACGCACTGGGCGAAACTGGCGCCGTCGCAGAGGATGGTCGAGGTGAGGACGTTGGAGGGCAGAAGCGGCGTGATCGCGGCGTAGAGCCGCTCGTCACAGCCGAAGGCGGGGATCATCACGAGATTTGTCATGCCCCCTATCCTGCACCGGCATGGCGCGAAGGAAAAGCCCAACAATGGCGTTGTTTGGCACGGCGGGTGTGGTTAGAGATGGCGGGAGACAACCTGCAGGAAACATGCCCGTGAAATCGCTCGACAAGAAGCTCAAGACCATCGCCGCGGGCAAGTACAAGCCCGCGGACTTCATCCTCGCCGATGCAAAGGACCCGGACTATGCCTTCGGCGTCAAGGGCACGGGTGCTGTCAACTACCTCGACCAGTCGGGCCCGCACCGTTCCATTCCGGACTTCCGCCAGTCGATCCGCGACATCGTCCACCAGAAGCAGATGGACGTGATGCTGGGTGCCGTTGCCAACATCGAGCCGCTCGTCGAAGAGGGCGTGTTCGACAAGACGGGCGTCACCCCCGCGATCCGCGCCAATGATACGACCGACATCTGGCTGCCGCGCGGTGCAAGCTATGCGAAGGAAATGTCACGGCCCTGGCGCACGGCGAACCTCAAGCATGTCGCCAAATTCTGCGACCTGGGCCTCTACTCCGTCACCTTCAACAACGACCTCGACCATGACTATGCGACGGTTGAGGCCTACCGCGCCTTCCGCGAGGATGCGGTGCACCACAAGTTCCGCCACTTCCTCGAAGTCTTCAATCCCAATGCGCCGAAGGGACTCGACCCGAAAGTGATGCCCTTCTACGTGAACGACATGATCATGCGCGTTCTGGCCGGTGTCGCGGCGGTGGAGCGCCCGCTGTTCCTCAAGATGCCGTTCAATGGAAGGAAGGCGATGGAGGAGCTGGCGAGCCATGATCCGGCTCTCGTCATCGGCATCCTCGGCGGCTCGGCGGGAACGACACGTGACTGCTTCGAACTTCTGTCACAGGGCGAAAAGAGCGGCGCGCGCGTTGCCCTCTTCGGCCGCAAGATCAACCTGGCCGAAAGCCCGCTCGACCTCGTTGCGCTGTTCCGCCCCGTGATCGAAAGCAAGCTGACGCCGGCTGAGGCTGTGAAGAGCTATCACGCGACGCTGGCCAAGAAGAAGCTGAAGCCCAAGCGCGCGCTGGAAGACGACATGAAAATCACCGAGGCCGCGCTCGAAGGCTACGGAAAATGACCAGGCGGGGCATTGTCCTCGCCGGCATCGTGGTGCTCGACATCGTGCACCTGATCGATCACTGGCCGAACGAGGAGGCCCTGGCCTTCATCGACCGCACCGAGCACGCAGCAGGGGGGCCGCCACACAATGCGGGTGCTGGCCTCCTCAAGCTCGGTGCGGAGTTTCCGGTAACGCTGCTCGCCACGGCGGGCGATGATGCCTATGGCGAGATCATGCTGGCGAGTGCCAGGGGCCATGGCCTCGACACGTCACGCGTGAGCATCATTCCCGGCGCCATCACCAGCCACACCCTTGTCATGTCCTGCCTCGACACCGGGCGGCGCACCTTCTTCGCGCAGCTGGGCTGCAACAATCTGATGAATGTCAGCCACCTGCTGCCGCCCGAGGACAGCACCGCAAAGCTCTACTATCTCGGAAGCCCCGGCGTGGCGCGCGGGCTGGACCAAAGCGATGGCTGGCGAACACTTCTGAATGCCGCCCGCGAACGCGGCATGAAGACCTGCCTCGAACTCTGTCCGGTTCCGGCAGACATCTTGCGCCAGCAGGTGCCGCCTTGCCTGCCGCTGTGCGACTACTTCGTCGTCAATGACTACGAGGCAGGCAGTATCACAGGGATCGAGATTGCGCCTGGTGGGCGACTGTCCTGGACGGCCGCCGAAGCCGCCTGTCGCAGGCTTCTCGACATGGGCGTGGGAGAGCTGGCGGGCGTGCACCATCCGGATGGCGCGGTTGCGATGCGACGCAATGGCGAGGTGGCGATGCGGCCCTCGGTGAAGGTCGAGCAGCCGGAAATCGCGGGCTCCGTCGGCGCGGGCGATGCCTTCTATGCGGGGGTACTCCTCGGGCTTCATGAGGACTGGCCGCTGGACCGCTGCCTTGACCTTGGCAATGCGGCGGCTGCCACCTCGCTGCATTCGCCCACGACCAGTGCCAGCATCCGCCCCTGGGCGGAGTGCCTCGCCTATGCGGAGAAAAAGGGGCTGCGGCCCGGCCCCTGAGGCCGCCCTATCACGAAATCGTGAAGTGTGGCCGCAATCCGCGGCAAACAGACACACGTTCTGGGTGAGGCGGCGGCCCGAAGGGACCACGTGAATGACAACCCCAGCCGGAGTATTCCATGCACAAGCTTGTTCTTGCCTCAGCCGTATCGCTTCTCCTCGGCGCGGCCTCGGCCTCTGCTAACAATGTCGTCGAGACGGCCAGCCTGGCCGGCACCTTCAAGACCCTTCTGGCCGCCGCACAGGCCGCTGATCTTGCACCTGCGCTGGCGACGACCCAGAACATCACCGTCTTCGCGCCGACCGACGAGGCCTTTGCCAAGCTGCCCGCCGGCACGGTCGAGAACCTGCTGAAGCCCGAGAACAAGGACCAGCTGGCCGCCATCCTCACCTATCACGTGCTGCCGCGCAAACTCGCCTCCAACCAGATGCTCGCGGGCCCCTTCCACGTGCGCACGCTGAAGGCCAAGCCGGACCGTACGCTGGCCATCACCAAGGGTGCTGGCGGCGTGACGGTGGACAACGCCACCGTCATCAAGGCCGACATCATGACGGACAATGGCATCATCCACGTGATCGACACCGTTCTGCTGCCGAGCAAGTAAGACGCCGCGCAATAAACTCACCTCACCCGGGCTTGACTCGGGTGAGGTGAGAGTAGGCAATTTGGGAAATTGGGAAGCTCGTATCACCCCTTGGGCATGATCGGCGGCGCGATCACGATGTAGGGGGTCTTGGGCTCCTCACCGGGAGGAACATATTCCGGCACGTGATCGCCCGCTTCGCCGAGCGAGACGATGTACTGATAGAGCGAACGGATGTCGCTCTCGTCCATTGCATGGACATTGAAGAAGGGCATGGGCGGGCGGGCCTGGAAATTCTTGGCATAGGTGAGGAAGGCGTCCTCACTGCCGTTTTCCTTGGCAATCAGACGGAGGTTTGCCGCATAGGTCGTGCCCCACGGGCCCTGCCAGCCGAGACCCACGCCCTTGAGCGCTGCAGCGGGATCGATCTTGCCGCCCGACTCGGAATAGCCAGCCGTATGGCAATCATGGCAGCCGGCGGTGACCGCCACCTGCGCGCCCCGCTTCACGGAAACTTCGCCCGCGCCTGCCGCGGTGCTGGCCAGCGCGACTGCGGCCAAACTTACAAGACCCGGTACGGAACCTTTCATGTCATTCTCCCTTCGGCACAACTGCATTCTGCTGTCGTGTCCGGTTTCGGACGCCGAACACTTGCATGATTTGCCGCAGAGGGCTCGCGCCGTTTGGGAGAGTTTTGCAATCCAAAAGCAAAAGGCGCGGGTGTTGCCACCCGCGCCCCAAATTTCATCTGTCGAAGATGATCACTCGCCCTGCGGCGCGCCGTCGTCGGCAGAACCCTCGTCCGAGC
>CAIYXE010000749.1 GCA_903930095.1 uncultured Hyphomicrobiales bacterium | reverse complement strand
ATGTCATGGCAGCCAGCACGTCGGGTTCGGACCCATCCATGATGGGGCGAGTTTGGGTACCTTGGCCGGATCTGATCGGCCACGCGGCGGCCCGATTTCCCGGCATGGTCAAGGACGTTGCGCATGAAGTGCATGCGGCAGCGCTACCGACTGGTTCACAGCACCTTTGTGACGGCAGGCTTGAATCCCTTCATTGTCAGCAGAGACGACAAGCTTTGCGCCCCACAGTCCGCGCTGCGTCAGCTTGCTCAAGAAGGCCGACCAGTTGGGCTCCGCCTCCCAGGCGCCAATCTCCATACCTATAATCTCGCGCCGGCCGTCGCTGTTGATACTGGTGGCAATGATGACGGCGGTGAGCGCCTTCTCGGCCATGCGCCGGGGGGAAAAAAGCCCGGGAAGCAGGAGCCCTTCCGGAGCTTCAGGATGCCGAGTTCCACCGTCGCGGCGCGCGTCTCCCAGTCCCTTTCCCGGTAACCATTGCGCTGAGCGAGCCGCAGCAAGCTCTACTCGCCGTGGGCCGCCATGGTGAAGGCGCACACCTCCAGTTCCATTAGCTTCTCGGCAGCAAAGCTGATCATCTCGCGCAGCAGATTGGCATCATGTGTCTTCTCAAGAAGGCTCCGCCGCGTCATCATGCCGTCCATCATCGGTGGTTCTCCGGTCTTGGGGTTGAGGCTCGCTACAGCGCCCCCTGTGGGCACGCTTCGCGAGCGGCTTCACCATCAGGACCTGTGCCACGCTCCGGAACATGAAGATCCTGCTGCGCTTCTTCGTGTCTGTTCCGGGCTGGTGTGAGGCGATTACCAGCTGTAGCGCAGCGCCACTGAACCTGCGTAGCTCTGGTAGGCCTCGGCGAATTCGCCATTGAAACTCGCGGCAAGGCTGGTCTGCGTGCCCATCCCGAATGCAGCGCCCGCACTCACCAGCGCCACGTCCGATGGGGCTTCGGCGCCAAAGACAGTGAAGCTCGATCCTGGCAGTGCCTGGAAGGCGGCGGTAACGTCGGAATCGCTCGTCCAGTCATGTGCCCAGGCGAGGCCCGCGTTGAAGCGCACTGCATCGGCCGTCGCGTCAAGGCGGAGGCCAACCTCGCTGCGCAATGCCGTGTCGGTCTGGCTCTCGTACGCGATAGCGAATTCACCCGTGTCTTCCTCATAGTCGGGAAGATAGATGGCCTGCGCCTGCAGTGCAGCATAGGGGGTGAGGCCCAGTGCACCGCCCGTGTCGAAGCGGTGGCCGCCTTCGATGCGGCCCGAGAGGTTACTGGCGTTGAAATCAGCCTCGAGCCTCTCTGAACCCATGACGTCGACCGTGCGCTCCGTGGACATGGAATGCCATGCATAAGCGCCGGCGGCAGAAAGATAGCTGGAGCCGAAGCGCTGCGTCACATGCGCGCCGAGTTGAAGGAAGGTACTGTCGCCATCGCCTAATCCGTCATCGATATTCCAGTGTGTGCCACCACCCGCGACGGCGAGGCCCAGAAGCGTGTCGTCAGACATGGCAAGGTCCCAACCTGTGGCAATGCCGAAGGCGTCGCTCGAGGTGTCATGGCTGCCGGCATCGTTATCGCCAGGAAGATTGGCGCTGCCGCCAAAGGCCGCCGCCCAGACGGACCATCCGCCGGCGGCCGCCGCCGGTACGTCGGCTGCTGGCATAATTGTATTGCCGTCAGGCTGCGTGGCCGCCATCTCTGTTGATCCCCCAGTATGACCTGGTCCGCTGAGAAGGTTGAGGAAGGATGCCGTGGCCCGCGTGATCGCCTGTGCGCCGCCGCTGGCGCCGGCTTCACCGGATATCTGCGTCAGCGCAGTGGCGAGGGCGTCACCCGTCAGGTCATAAAGCGCGGAGAAGGAACCGGTGAGCGTGCCGCCAGTGTTGAAGTAATCGTCGATGCCACCGGCCACATTCTGCTGGTTGTTCGTGAAGCCACCCGCCTCGGCAAGTTCAGCATTGAAGGTGAGATAGGCAGAGCTTCCCGAATAGCTTAGGTCATAGCTGAAATGAGGACCGAGGCCTGAAACATTCACATCGGCGAAGGTTCCAGAAAGAACGCCCAAGTCCGGATCCGCGGCAGCTACAACGTCAATCCGGTTCTGCCTCACGCCAGCTGCAGCGACGTCGACATTGAGCGTGCCACTGACCCCCGCCACGGTGCTGTAGGCGATGCTCGGCGTGTTATCGTCATCCACGGCGAAGTCGAGCGTTGCGCCGCTTGCAAGCGAGAAGGTGCCGGCCATGAGCGACGTGCCGGTTCCCATCCGCAGCGTGCTGCTGCCGCCTACCGCGATCTCTCCCGCCTGCACCTCGCCGCCGTCGTCGAGTTCGAGAAGGCTGTTCACGGCATTGCTGGTGTTTGCACCGACCAGGAGCTTACCCTGCGTAGTGAAGGAGGAGCCTTCGCCGGTCACCACCAACTTGTTGTTGGAGTCAATTGCGCCAAAGCCGATGATCGTCGATGAGGTGCCAAGCGTGACGGCGCCACCATTCTCGACATTAAGCTCATTGCCGGAGGATCCATTGGCGCCAATGCCGGCGCCGATATGGAGCGAGCCGCTGTTGCTCCAAGTGGAACCTTCGCCCGTGATGGTGACGCTGTTTGATTGCGTGACCGATGTTGAGCCCGTGCCCCCGCCGATGCGGGCGGTACCCGTCTCCAGCCTGCCACCTTCCTCGATGGTGACGGTATTGCTGTCACCGTCCCGGCCGACATAGAGCCTGCCTGTCACCGCCAGCTTCGAGACATTGCCGTTGACCGTGACCGCGTTGCCGTCGGACTCCGGCTTGAAGCCGAGCAGCATGTCGGCCCCGACAGTCACCTGGCCCTCTTTCTCAACATTGAGTTCATTGTCGCTGCCGGTGTATCCCAGGTGCAGCACGCCCGTGGTGTTCCAGATGGAATCCTCTCCGGTGACCGTCACGACGTTGTCATCAGATACAAGCCCAACATCCGCATTGTCGCCAAAACCGACGAAGCCGTTCAGGTTAGTCACCGCACCGCCATTCTGAATGACGAGGCTATTGCCGCTTGAACCGTATCCGACAGTGGTGTTGTCGTCATTCACCAGGGTGGCGTCATCGACGATCACCTTGTTTCCGGAGGCTGAGGTGTAACCGCCGATCCAGGTCGAGTTTGAGTTCACCGCGCCGCTGTTCTGGATGGTGAGCGTGTTGTCCGCACCCTTGAAACCGACGGTGACCGTCTCATCGTTGGTCCACTGTCCTTCGACGATCAGGGAGTTGTCTGTGGACGAACTCTCCACGCCCAGGAGGGCAGTGGTGCTGGTGACGATTGCAGTGCTGTCGAAGGTGGCGGATTGATCGTCATTGTCATTGCCGATCCAGATCTTGCCGTAGTCATTCGGACCCGAGATAGCCGTTTCGATGTCATCGTTGACGATGAGGTCGTTGACGGGAGCCGCCCAACCCGGCGCTGAGCCCGCCACGAGGGCGATGCCCGACAAGATGGTTGTCGTGAAAAGAATGCGACTGATCGTCATGTGAGCCCCCAGAATAATTCACCCATACTTATACGATCAACTCACGCGCCGGAAGCCGGAGTGAGGCGGAAAAAATGAAATAAAGCTCCCGCCTCAGTTGCGCCCAGGACAAGCGCGCGCAGCGCCGACTGACTAAGCCGGATCCCAATCACCCCGAGATGCGGGGATCCCAGTACAGCATGAATTGTGGGGTCCCGGGGCCCTCTTCGCGAAAAGCTCATGATTAATGAAAGAGCAGAACGGATGGACTCCGCCTCTTTCAGCCGGATATTCCCCAAGACCCCTGAATGCGCGGCAAAAGCACGGCGGCAACAACAATTTGAAATGGCTCTGCCCTGTGGTCTCTCTCGCGCCGTGCCTTGCCTCGGTTGTCTGAATGGCGCGAGGCCTGCTTCTACCGGAAACTAAATCTATGAGTTGTGGTGGTGCATCAACCGCAGGAGAACCAACACGACGGGTCTTGCGGCAGGACTGGCACTTCGCTGACAAGGCTGATGATTGAGGCGCCGAAAGGGGGTGGGCACCTGCAGCCAGGTATGGGCACGGAGAATGGCGGGAAACTTCGTGTCCGAAATCGCCGTGGGGGAGAGGCCGGCCGTGTCAATGCGCGCCACCTTCCTACAGAAATCATTGGTGGGCTCTATCGCTTCATGTTTCTGCAGCCGGGAGTTGGTCAGTATCGCATGCTCCTGCTGCTCGCGGGTGGAGAAGATACATCAGATAATGCGGATGCCGAAGGCGAGCGGCAGGAATTGAACGCGCGCAGTTAAAATCCAGAGCGCTTGAAGTCAAACATACAAATCGGAAGGATGCCTGTTTGGTGACATAAAATCAGATTGAAGTTGCATCCTTCCCTATTCTACTTTGCACCATGAGTGTCGATCTCGGTTGAGGGTTTTCGTCGTCTTGCCGTACACGTTGCACTCTGAGCGTCATGGGGCTTTTTCTGATGAGAAGTGTTTTGAACGGCGGCAATCATAAACCAGGTCACTATGCCGTTCATCGGTTCGCCTGCCTCTCAGGATGTTCGGTAGCCGCTGCAGTTGTCGCCGCAGCATTCTTTGTCATTTCCGTGGATTTGGGATTGAGCTCCCGTGCCGAGGCCGCTGGCACACCGACGACGATTTCCACATCAGCGAACGCCCTTGCGGTGGTTGGTAGTGGAAACTCCGGGAGCAACAATCCCGCCGCCGGCAACTATTATGACGTCGGCAACTTCACGATCAGTAATGGCGTAACAGTTTCCGCGGGCGACTTTGATGCGGTGACAGTTGGCGCCTTTGCGCAGGGTTACTCTTACAGTGGCGTCAACAATGGCGTGCTCTCCTACACGGGTCCGACGGACAATGCCGTCATTTCCTTCGCCGCCGGTACAGGGATCACCGCAACGGACGTCGCCATTGCAGTGTCAGGAACATTCACCAACAACGGTACCATTCTCGGCCACGTGTAAGAGGGAAGCGGCTACGGGATTGAACTTGACGGCAGCCTTAACGGAAGCCTCGTCAACTCGTCCAGCGGGTTGCTTGGGCTTGACTTCGTAAACACACCCATCACCGCCGGCAGTGCCTCCGGTACCTGGGCTGCCATCAGTGTTGGTGGCGACGTTGGCGCCACGGGCACCCTCACGAACAATGGCACCATCCGGGTCGACGTGGAAGAAAGCGCCTTCCGCACCGAAACTGGCAGTTCCCCAAGCGCGAATGATGCCTCCGGATCCTTCTACGGAATTTACGTATCTGGCGCTGTGGCCGGCACCGTGACGAATTCGGGGAGCATTTCCGTCGATGTTGATCGGGCCACGGGCGTTTCTGCAGCTGGCATATACTCGGATTCAGTGTGCCAAGGTGGGGCAGTTACCAACTCCGGCGCCATCAACGTTAATCTCGCGCCGAGGTCATTGGACTCCTGGGGAACAGTGATCGGGGCCGGCATCCACGTGGATGACGTTGTAAATGGCATAGTGACCAATACCGCGACCGGGTCAATTTCGGTGAAGATCACGCCAAATCCATCATATAATTCAAGTCTATCGACGTTAGGTTCTGGCTCCACTGTTTCCGCCATCGGTATCTATGCCGGCAGCGTTGGGGTCTCGGGGTCCATCGTGAACAATGGGTCCATCGATCTGGAAATCAACAGCCACTGGGGTTATTACCTCGGAGAGACAGGCGGCGGCATCGTCGTTTCTGGAAACGTGGAAGGTTCAGTCGTCAACAATGGTTCAATTGATTTCACTGTAACCGGCGAGGGGCTCACGCAGGCCTCTTGGTATGCCTATGGCATTTTCGTTGACAGAATCGCGGTTGGCGGTTCAGTCACCAACAGTTCATCTGGCACAATTAATGTGGCGATGACAGCCTCAGCCAGCGCAAGCAATTCCGTAGCGGGCATCCTTGTCTACAGTGGCAATTCCGGTACGTTGACAAACGCCGGCACAATCACAGTTACCGCCCACGAGGAGGTGCCAACCCCGATCGACACTGGCGCAGGCATGAGCACAGCACTCCCTGGCAGCATACTCGCCTACGGCATTCACATCAGCGGAACGGCTGGCACGCTGGTGAACAGCGGCACCATCACCGTAGCGAACACCAATGATAACGATACGATGCCTGCCTATGCGTATGGCATTTACACAAAAAGCGCCGGCGCATCAGACAGTATCACGATCACCGGCGGCTCGATCAACGTCACGGCTACGGCACAGGGAACGACGTCTGAGGCGGGCGCCCATGCTTATGGCCTTTACGTTGACGGTGGTGTGGAGGCATTGACATTCTCCAACGCGGGCACGATTTCCGCGCACGGCAACAATGAGGGCGGTGCGGGTTTTGCTGCGGGCGTGGTGGTGAAAGGCGATCTCAGCACGAGCTTCGTCAACACAGGTACGGTCTCGGCGGATTGGAATGGCCTGCTTGCCGCCAACGCCTATTCTGTCATCATCGGAAAATTTTCGCCCATCAAGATTCGAGATATTCAGCTGCAATCCGTGACTCTCGTCGATAATCAGGCGGGTGGACTTCTGAAGGGCAATCTCAGTCTCGGAAATGGCGTGGGGCTGCAGAACGCCGGCACTGTCTGGCTGCCAGAAGCTGCTACGGGTGGCGCTGCGGCCTATGTCAGTGGAGGCTTCACCAATCTCGCGGCCGGTGTCCTGAAAGTTGAAGTCTACGGCAAGGATCCTGATGATCACAGTCAGCTTTTTGTCGACGGCAGTGTGAGCCTTGACGGAACACTCCATGTGAATGTGCGTGACAGCGGCACGGGCCCGCTTGAGGTGGGTGATCGTGTTGAGGATGTAATCGTGACCAACACCATTGGCGGAATTGGCGGCAACTTCTCGAAGGTGAAGGACAACAGCCTGTTGTTCAATTTCGCCAGCGTGATTGATGGTGACACGGTTGACCTGGATATCTCTCAGGGCACCACGGTTTACGAGGCCACAAAGGCACGCAAGCTGCGTCCCGCCTATGGCGCAGCCAAGGCACTGGACGAATTGGCCTTCGGCGCCGGTGGCGCAGGCGACATGCAAATAGTCATTGATGCCCTTGCATCGCTGGAAACTGAAGCGGAGGTTGCGGATGCGGCCTACCAGACGCTTCCACTGCTGACCGGCGGCGCGCCCCGGCTGGTTCGTGATGCTGTGGTTGTGACGTCCGGTTCAGTGGATGACCGAATCGATGGCCTCTCTGGCGACATGACCAATGTCCAGAGCGTAAGCCGGAATTTCTGGATCGATCCGATCGGCGCGTGGACGCAGCAGGACGAGTTGGACAAGGCATCAGGTTACGACTCCTCTCTTTATGGCATCGTCGCGGGTGTCGACGGCGAGCTTACGTCTGCTCTCAGCATCGGCGGAGCGTTTGCTTATGTGAATACCTCTGCGGACTCCGTCTCCAGCATCATCGACAACTCCGCAAGCGTGAGCAGCTATCAGGGCATTCTCTACGGGCTTTACGGGTTCGATGGCGGAACCCTCTTGCGTTATCAGATTGATGGTGGCGTTCATCAGACCGAAGGCCGCCGCCATATGGACTTCGGCATTGGCGAGGCCGCAATCAACGAGACGGCCAAGTCTGATTACGGCAGCACAAGTGTCCATGCTGGCGCCTCGCTTGAGCATGGTTTTGCATTTGCGGACAGCACCGCCTTCGTGCCGCGCGTCAAGGTGGACTACATTTCGGTGTGGGCCCAGGACTATGACGAAACGGGCGCCGGCTCTCTCAGCCTGTCTGTGGATGAGCAGCAGTATGAGACGCTCGTGTTCTCGATGGATGCCCGTGTGGAGCACCAGCTGAGCCAGGCGGTCCGCCTAGAGGCGTCGGCCGGGATTGGCTATGACGTGCTGAACCAGCGTTCGGAGGCCACAGCATCATATGCCGGGGCACCCGATCTGTCCTTTGACGTCGAAGGAATGCAGACTGACGCATGGATGGCACAGGCCGGGGCTGGCCTTTCCTATGCGCCGACTGAAGATCTCCGCCTTTCCGCAAACTACAGCGCCCTCTTCCGTGATGGTTTCATCACCAACATGGTGGGGCTGGAGGCGAGCTGGAAGTTCTGAGTTTGCCGGCAACATGCTGACTATGGGAACGCCAGCGATCAAAAGCTGGCGTTGCTCATTTTCTGAAGACATTGGAGAGCCTCATGGCAGCGAGCGATCAGCCTGACGACGGCCGCGTCAACATGACGGTGCCGCAGGCGCTGGAAGCGGCAACGGCAGCCTATATGCAGGGCCAGGTGCAGCGGGCGGAAACGATCGTCCGTTCAATTCTTTCCTCCCTGCCGGAACAACCTGCCGCGCTGCACCTCCTCGGCGTCATCACCTTCGAACGCGGCCAGCGTGAGAGCGGTATCGAGCTTGTCAAGTCTGCCTCAGCCAAGGCTCCCCACAATGCGCAGTTCGCCGGGAACCTCGCCGAACTCTGCCGGCGGGCGGGCCGTCTCGATGAAGCCATCGAGGCAGGTTTGAGGGCTGCGGCGGCAGCCCCGCACATGGCCACTGCGCACGCCAATCTTGGCATCGCCTATTACGACAAGGGAGATCTGGACAAGGCAGAGGCTTGCCAGCGCCGGGCCCTCGAACGCGATCCGAAGCTGCCAACGGCACGCAACAATCTCGGCAGCATTCACCGTGATCGCAAGCAACTGTCAGAAGCCATTGCCTGTTTTCGGCAGGTTCTGGCCGATCATCCGTCATATGTTGAATCCGCGTCAAACCTCGGCAGCGCATTGGCCGAGAACGAACAGCCCGACGAAGCGATCAAGGTTCTGGAACCATTGACCGCGGCCAGTCCTCGCTATGCCGAAGCGCTCAGCAATCTTGCCACGGCTTATGCTGCGCTCGACCGCGTGTCTGACGCTGTCGCCTTTTACGAGAAGGCGCTGCATCTGCGGCCCAACTATCCTGAGGCCTGCACCGGGCTGGCCCGCATGCTGCAAGAGCAACGCCGTCTGGTGGAAGCCCGGACCATGGCGCAGCGGGCTGTTGCGCTACGGCCAAACAAGCCTGAAGTGCATGCAGTGTTGGGTGCGATCTTGTCGGAGGCGGGCTTTCCGGATCAGGCCGAGGCCTCCTATCTGCGCGCGCTCGAACTCGATCCGGCCTGTGCCCAGGCGCTCATGGGCCGCGGTCACTTGCAGATGGAACTTGGCCGCATGGCTGAGGCGGAGGAGAGCTTTCGTGCCGCGCTTGCGCTCCATCCCACCCGCATTGGCCCGCGGTTGCCGCTGGTGCAGTTGAAAAAGATGGTAGCTGATGATGAAACTCTCCTTGCCCTCCAAAGAGAGGCGGAGGACATCCTCGACATGCCGGACGTGAAGGCCATTCCACTGCACTTCGCACTGGGCAAGTGTCATGAGGATCTCGGCGAGCATGATCTTGCCTTTCAGCATTATGCCGAAGGTTGCCGGCTGAAGCGCAAGACATCGAGTTACAGCGCTGACGATACGGATCTCACTGTTGACAACATCTGCAATTTCTTTTCCCCGAAGGCCACTGCGCGGCTGAAGGGTGGTGGCTGCCAGTCCGAACTGCCGATCTTTATTCTGGGAATGCCGCGGTCTGGAACAACGCTGACTGAAACAATCCTGGCCAGCCACCCGATGGTTCACGCCGCTGGCGAGTTGCCGGATCTTCTGAGAATCGCCTCCACCCCGCGTAT
>CAIYXE010000748.1 GCA_903930095.1 uncultured Hyphomicrobiales bacterium | reverse complement strand
GTGGAGGCGCAGACCCGCGCGCTCAAGCCCTCCGCTGCCGACAATGAGCTCACCGTGCAGGTCTATGTGACGGTGGCGCTCAAATGGCTGATCCCGCGGCTTCATGACTTCGAGAAGCGCTTCCCGGACATGAAGGTCAGGCTCTCGACCTCCTATTTCGACTGGGACTTCGATGAGAAGAATGTCGACGTCGGTTTCATCCTCGCCCGCAACCGCTCGCCCGATCACTATTACCGTACGCTGTTCAGGTCGCTGCTCACCCCCATCTGCTCGCCCGAGCTCCTGAAGGGGCCGAATGCACTGAAGACGCCGGACGACCTCAAGAAGCACAAGCTTCTCTACGTCTATACGGCGGAGGAAGACTGGCACCTGTGGCTGGAGGAGGCAGGCGTCGAGGGCATCAAGCTCTCGGACAGGCTGGCCTTCGACAGCTACATCCTTGCCCAGGAGGCGGCCATCGAGGGCAGGGGTGTGGCGATGACCATCGGCCCCTTCGCCACGGAGGAAATCAAGGCCGGGCGCCTTGTGCAGCCCTTCGGCCTGAAGGTGCAGCACCGGCACAACTGGCTGTTCGCCTGCAATGCAGAGCACCGCATGAAACCCAAGATCAAGCGTTTCGAGGACTGGCTGGCAAAGCAGATCGCCGCCGATCCCGCGCTCGACCCCTATCGCTGAAAAGGACATTCCAAGTGACCAGCACCGACACCGAGACGACCCGCAGAAGCCGCCGCGAAGGCGGAGGCCGGCGTGGCGGCGGCACGGGCCGCGCCCCCGTTCCGCAGCTGGCGCGCCGCAAGCTGACGCGCCTGTTCCCCGCGATGGAGATTGTCTCGGCGGATGAGCTCGAGTCGATCCACCGGGCTTCGCTCAAGGTGCTGTCCGAAATCGGCATGGATTTCACGCTGCCGGAGGCGCGCGACATGCTGAAGAAGGCGGGCGCCAAGGTCGATGGCGAGCGCGTGCGCTTCGACCCCGCGATGATCGAGGAGCTGATCTCGTCAGCCCCCTCGGAATTCACCTTCCATGCGCGCAACCCGGAGAACGACCAGCGGATCGGCGGCAACGCGATCACCTTCGGCACGGTGGCAAGCCCGCCCAACAGCGCCGACATGGATGGTGGCCGGCGCACCGGCAACTATCAGGACTATCGCAACTTCCTGAAGCTCGCGCAGTACTTCAACTGCATCGGCTTCCTCTCGGGCTATCCGGTGGAGCCGATCGACGTACACGCCTCGATCCGCCACCTCGAGGCGCTGCGTGACGCGGTGTTGCTGACCGACAAGCCGTTCCATGCCTATTCTCTGGGAACCGAGCGCATCCGGGACGGGATCGAGATCGCCCGCATCGGCCGCGGCATCAGCCATGAGCAGCTGGAGCGTGAGCCCTCGCTCTTCACCATCATCAACACCAATTCGCCCTTGAAGCTCGACACGCCGATGCTGAACGGCATTCTCGAAATGTCGTCGCGCAACCAGATCGTTTGCGTCACGCCCTTCACACTGGCGGGCGCCATGGCGCCGGTGACCATGGCGGGCGCGCTGGTGGAGCAGAATGCCGAGGCCCTTGCCGGCATCGCCTTCACCCAGCTGGTGCGCAAGGGTGCGCCCGTGATCTATGGCGGATTCACCTCCAACGTTGACATGAAGTCGGGTGCGCCCGCCTTCGGCACGCCGGAATACATGAAGGCCACCATCGTGGGCGGGCAACTGGCCCGGCGCTACAAGGTGCCGTTCCGCACGTCGAACACCTGTGCCGCCAATACGGTTGATGCGCAGGCGGCTTATGAAAGCGTGTTCTCGCTCTGGGGCCTCACCATGGGCGGCGGAAACCTCATCATGCATGGCGCGGGCTGGCTTGAGGGCGGGCTTGTGGCAAGCTTCGAGAAGTTCATTCTCGACTG
>CAIYXE010000747.1 GCA_903930095.1 uncultured Hyphomicrobiales bacterium | reverse complement strand
TCCCCGGGCTGCCATCCAGCGCAGGAAGTCCTTCACGTGGATCATCCCGGTGACGCCATCGAGCGTCTCGCGATATACCGGCACGCGCGAATGGTTGGCATCGATGAATTTTTCGAGCAGGTCCTGCATCGTGTCGGTCTCGTCGATGGCTACGATGTCGACCCGGGGAACCATGACGTCATCCACGCGAAGGCTGGAGAACTCGATGATGTTGATCATCATCGACTTCGCTTCCTGGCCGACCGTCTCTCCCGGGTTCTGGGCCTCGTGGTTCTCGATGGCACCCGTCAGGCTTTCCCTGAGGCCGATGTCCCTGCTGCGCCCAAACCTGTTTCTCAGGCGCTTCCACAGGCTGTCACGCCCGCTTTCGGGGCCTATTCCCCCGCCGCTGTTGTCCGTGTCACTCATAGGGATCGGAAATGCCCAGCCCTTTCAGGATACCTGCTTCGAGCCGTTCCATCTCGACGGCTTCTGTGTCTGCTTCGTGGTCGTAGCCGAGGAGATGCAGCACGCCATGCACAATAAGGTGTACCGTGTGGTCATGCAATGTCTTGCCCTGCTCTGCCGCTTCGCGGACAATCACGCCATGGGCGAGCACAATGTCTCCCAGAGGGCGCGGGACTCCCGCCGGTACCGGCAACCCCGGCGCCGCAGGAAATGATAGCACGTTTGTGGGCTTGTTCATCCCGCGCCATTCGGCATTGATTGCGGCAATGGATTGGTCGCCGGTGAACAGGATCGCGATCTCGCTCTCCCCCGGATCAGCGCCAGCACCCCTGAGGGCTGACACAACGGCAGACTGCACAAGCTGATCCAGACCCGCGAGCGCCTGCCACGCTTCGTCTTCGACCTCGATCGAAACCGTCATCTCTTTTGCTTGGGAGCCTTCTTGTCATAGGCTTCCACGATGCGGCCCACCAGCGCATGGCGGACGATGTCGGAATTGCTGAAGACCACGGACTCGACGCCCTTCACGCCCTTCAGTATCGACACCGCATCCGGCAGCCCCGAGCTAGCGCCCGAAGGAAGGTCGACCTGGGTCGGATCGCCCGTCACCACCATGCGGCTGCCCTCGCCAAGCCGTGTGAGGAACATTTTCATCTGCTGTGGCGTGGTGTTCTGTGCCTCATCCAGAATGATGAAGGCGGAGGACAGGGTGCGCCCGCGCATGAAGGCCAATGGCGCGATCTCGATCTGGTTCTCGGCAATGCCCTTGGCAACGAGGCTCGCGGGCATCATGTCGTAGAGTGCGTCGTAGAGAGGACGCAGGTAAGGATCCACCTTCTCCTTCATGTCGCCGGGCAGGAAGCCCAGCCGCTCACCCGCCTCGACGGCCGGGCGTGACAGCACGATGCGGTCCACCTCACCATTCATCAGGGCCTCAGCCGCGCAGGCCACCGCCAGATACGTCTTGCCCGTACCGGCGGGACCGATCCCGAACACCAGCTCATGGCGGCGGATCGCTTCGATGTAGGCGCCCTGGGTGGGCGTTCTCGCCATCACCAGCTTGCGCCGGGTGCGGATCGCGTTTCCGGGGATGTTCGCTTCCTGTGCCTCGCGCATGCGGATGGCCCCCTCGACCTCTCCCTTGGTGATGTCAAGTCCGCGGCGCGCGCGGTTGTAGAGCGCCATCAGCACGTCCCGCGCCGCGTTGCGCGCCTGATCACTGCCGCGCACGGCAAGGCGGTTGCCGCGCGGGGTGATGTCGACGTCCAGCCTGTGCTCGAGAATAGCCAGATTCTCATCATGCTCGCCGCAGAGCAGCGATAACAGTTTGTTGTCATCGAAGGAGAGGGTGAGGATATCCGAAACTTCTTGCCGGGAGCCGTTCTTCTGGCTGCCGATCTGGGCCGCAGTGACGGGCGGATTCAAGGAATCGTTTCTCCGTGTTTAAGCTGCCGGGGCATAATGGCCCGAAAGACTGTTGGTTCCAACACCTGTTATATGGGTATCCACGATAGTTCCGATAAGGGAGCTGTCGGCCTGGAGATGGACGGATTGCAGATAGGGTGAGCGCCCGACCAGCTGGCCGCCGTCGCGCCCCGGCTTCTCGAGCAGGACAGGCAGCGTCCTTCCGACCATCGAACTGTTGAAGGATGTCTGCTGGTGATGGATCAGCGCCTGCAGTTCCTGGAGCCTGGCCGATTTCCTGGCCTCTGGCACCTGCTGCTCATGTCCGGCCGCAGGGGTGCCCGGGCGTGGCGAATACTTGAAAGAGAAGGCGCTCGCGTAGCGAATCTCACGGACAAGCTGCAGTGTCGAGTCGAAATCTTTCTCCGTCTCACCGGGAAATCCGACGATGAAGTCGCCCGAAATCGCCATGTCCGGCCGGGCCGCACGTACCTTTTCGATGAGGCGGATGTATTGCTCCACCGTATGCCCGCGGTTCATGGCCTTGAGCACGGGGTCACTTACGGACTGAACCGGGAGATGCAGGTAGGGCATCAGCTTCGGGTTTTCGGCATGGGCGGCGCTCAGTTCTTCCGTCATG